>JASBSE010000276.1 GCA_030149115.1 Winogradskyella sp.
CGCACCGGGGAACTTCTTGGACGGTAACCCCGCTCCATCGCGTTTCCTCGACCTTGACCCGAACAACATCGCCAACGTGGAAGTGTTGAAAGGTCTTGCCGCGACCACACTATATGGAACATTGGGACGTAACGGTGTGATCTTGATCACCACAAAGGCAGGTGCCGCTCAGGCCGGTCCAAAAAAGACCGAGATCACCGTGAGCCAGTCCTACTTCTCCAACGAGTTCGCTTCTCTACCAGATTACCAACAAAAATATGGCAACGGTTTCGACCAGGCGTTCGGATGGTTCTTCAGTAACTGGGGACCGAGCTTCGACCGCGACGGCGTTTCCGGATGGGGCAACCAGGCCGCCATCGATGACCAAGGGACACTTTTGCACCCCTATGCATCATCGGCCTTCCTGAACCCTGACGGGCCGAACACCGGTACCGGTACCTTGGCACAACAGTTCGCCAACCAACGATATGCCTGGAGACCTTATAACTCTGTGGAACAGTTCATGAAGCCGGGAAGGACAGTGAACACTTCCGTGAACATTGCAGGTGCCACCGAGGACGGCAACACCTCTTTCAACGTGAACCTGGGACACTATGACGAGGAAGGGTTTACCCCGGGCAACTCCCTGAACCGTTTCAACTTCTCCGTGGGCGGGCGTTCCAAGCTTTCCAACAATTTCACCGTTCAGGCAACCGCCAACTATGCAAGGAGCAACGTGAAGTCGCCCCCGATAGCAGCGAGCAGGGGTAATGGCCAATTGGGTCTTTCCGTGTTCGGCAACGTACTGTTCACCCCGATCAGTGTGGACCTTATGGGACTTCCATTTGAGAACCCCGATGACGGATCCAGTATCTACTACCGTAACGGTAACGACATCATCAACCCGAGATGGACCGCCAAGAACGTAACGTACAACAACCTGACCAACAGGTTCAACTTCAACGCTTCGTTGAACTATGCGATCAACGACAACCTGGGGCTTACCTGGAGGACCGGTCTTGATTTCTACAACGAGCGCAACGTGAACGGTTCCAACAGGGGCGGTGTGGAATTCACCCAGGCCATCTTCGGTTTCTTGGACACCTATGACAACAACAACACCATCTGGGACCACTACCTGGCC
>JASBSE010000280.1 GCA_030149115.1 Winogradskyella sp.
AAGTTTAAGAAAGAAATTAGAGCTAACAGCCTAAATTATTGATGTATGGAAAAAGATACTATAAAAGATTTGTTTGAAGGACTTAAAGGTGAGTTTGACATCAACGAACCTAAATCAGGTCATGAAAATCGTTTTTTAGATAAACTGAATGCAACTGATGTTGCTTCTGTTGAAACCAAGAAAATCATAAACTTTAATTGGAAATCATTTATAGCTATTGCTGCATCTGTAATTATTTGCTTAGGTGTATTTACAACTATCAATGCGCAACCAGAAGTTATGGATTTAGCAAGTGTGTCGCCTGAAATGTCCGAAACTCAAGATTTCTTTACAACCACAATTAATGCTGAATTAAAAAAGCTAAACAGTGAGCGTTCACCTTTAACCGAGCAAGTTATTACAGACGCTTTAAACCGAATTGAACTGTTAGAAAAAGACTATCAAAAGCTAAAAACAGATTTAACTGAAAGCAACAAAGACCAGCGTGTTATTTATGCTATGATTAACAACTTTCAGAACAGAATAGATGTTTTAAACACAGTTCTAGAACAAATTGAGACTATTAAAGAATTAAAAACCAACAATGATGAACCTAAAAATACACTTTAAAATAGCACTACTTGTTTTGCTAATGCCATTTATTGCATTTGCAAATACAAGTCCTAAAGTTGCTAAAACGACTAAAGAGCACAACATTAAGAAGTCTTTTAATGTATCTTCTAATGCTACCCTAAAGATCAGTAATAGTTATGGTAATCTCGAAGTGATTACCTGGGATCAAAACAAAATTGATTTTGATATTACCATTAAAGTTACTGGTAATAATGCCGAAAAAGTTGAAGATCGTTTAAAAAATATTGATGTTGAGTTTTCATCGAGCAACGATTATGTATCTGCCATTACCAAAATTGGAAAGAATGACAAAAGCTGGTGGAATTGGGGTAAAAAGATGAATCTTAAACTAGAGATCAATTATGTTGTGAAAATGCCAATGTCTGGCAACGTAGACCTTAATAACGATTATGGTTCAATAAACCTTGATAGATTAGAAGGTAGTGCCAAAATTATATGCGATTATGGCAAAATAACGACCAAAGAATTACTTTCAGACAATAACGAAATCCGTTTTGATTATACCAACAACAGTTACTTTGAATACATTAAAGGCGGAAGAATTAATGCCGATTATAGTGGATTTACAGTAGCCAAATCCGAAAACTTAAAAATCAATGCAGATTACTCAAATTCTGTTGTTGAAGTTGCAGAAAATGTAGAATATGTATGTGATTATGGCTCTCTAAAAGTTGATAACGTCAATAACCTTAGTGGAAACGGAGACTATCTATCCCTTAGATTAGGAAACGTTTACAAAAGTGTTAGAGTTAGAGCTAATTATGGATCTTTTAAAATAGATCGTATGGCTTCAAAAGCTAAGAACATTGATATTAATTCTGAGTTTATGGGCATTACCATTGGTTATGACAGCAATTATAGTTTTGATTTTAATATCAATTTAGAATACGCCTCATTGAGAGATTCAGATGCATTTAATTTCACCAATAAAGAAGTGGATTCTTTTGAAAAAAAATACAATGGTTATCACGGCTCTAAAGGTTCTGGCAACTATGTAAAAATAAAATCACAGTACGGAAGCGTAAGCTTTAAACAACAATAATCAAAAAAAAAACGAACAGTAACCAAACAATTCAAAAAATGAAATTATTAAAATCAATTACGTTAATCGTTTGTCTTTTTAGTGTTACAACATCTTGTGCACAATGGGGAAAATCTAAAAGAGTTAAAGGAGATGGAAATATCACTACAGAAAATAGATCTACTGGCGATTATGATGGCTTAAAATCTGCAGGACCAATGAACTTTAAATTAGTTCAAGGCAAAGAAGGAAACATTACGATTGAAGGCGATGCTAATCTTATGGAATATATTGTTACCAAAGTTGAAGGTGGTAAACTTGTTGTAAAGGTCAAAGACGGAATTAATCTAAGACCAACAAAGACTATTATTGTAACAATTCCTTATGAATCTATCAACTCTGTATCCTTAGCTGGCTCTGGTGATATTGAAAATTCAGGGACTATAA
>JASBSE010000283.1 GCA_030149115.1 Winogradskyella sp.
TGGTGGTGCAGACTATGCACCTACAGCAGATTTTGGTTTGTTCTTAAAAGCTGTTAAAGCTGCTGAAGCCAAGAATATTCCTATCCATGCTGGTAACGTTTTATCCTCAGATGAATTTTATGAAGACAACATAGAGTCCTACAAAAAGTGGTCTAAATTTGGAGTACTTTGTGTGGAAATGGAAGCTGCAGGTCTTTATACTGTGGCGGCAAAACATAATGTCAATGCACTAGCTATTTTAACTATTTCGGATTCTTTGGTGACGGGTGAAAAAACTACAAGCAAAGAACGTGAAACCACATTTAAGCAAATGATTGAAATAGCTTTAGAGCTAGCTTAAATTTAACATCTCATAGTGCAACCTTTTTAAGATTTCGCATCTTGTAGATAGAATCAAAGACTAAACTATTATGAAGTTAAAATACTTGTTCTTACCTTTTTTATTATTTCTATTAAGCAACTGTTCTAACGACGACGATATTTCCAATAATGATTTAATAGTTGGTAATTGGCAACTCGATAAAATTATTATTAATGGGTTTGCAGGTCAAACAGAAACTTTATACAATCCTGAAGATGTTATTTATAAATTTTACTCAAACGGAACCCTAGAAATTATAAGTAATGTTGCAGATATTAATTCTGAAACAATGAACTATTCTATAGAATTGGATTGTTTAACTTTAAATTGTAACAACAATGAACAGATGTATGAGTTTTTATTCTTAAATGGTAATAAAAACGAATTTTGGATTGAAGAAAATACTCTTAGCTTTGGCACAGCTTATGTGGATGGCCCTACTTTTGTTTTAAATCATTTACAATAGATATTTAACACTCTTTTAGAAGTAAATTGATTTTTTCTAGTCTATTTTTGAGAGGTTTAACTAATTCATCTTTCAAAATGAAATCTCTGTTCTTTAGTCTGCTATTTTTACTTTCATTCAACATTTTTGCTCAGGAGACTCCTGAAAAAGAACAAAAAGTCACAACCTACTATCTCATTCGACATGCAGAAAAGGACGAATCGGACAAAACAAATAAAGATCCGCATTTAACTGAGGAAGGCAAAAAACGTGCAGAAAATTGGACCGAAGTTTTTGGCAATGTTAAATTCGATATGGTCTACTCCACCAATTATAATAGAACCAAGGAAACTGCAGAGCCTACTGCCAAAACGAATAAATTAGAAATTACCTTTTATGATCCTAGAAATTTAAAACTCGAAGAGTTTATTAAAGAAACTGAAGGAAAAACGGTTTTAGTTGTTGGTCATAGTAATACTACACCTATGCTAACTAATGCGCTACTAAACGAAAAAAAATATAATCAAATTGATGAAAGCAACAATGCCAATCTTTACATTGTGACCATAACTGATAAAACAAAGAGTTCTACACTTCTAAAAATTAAATAAAAAAACTCACCTCTATTTAACCCATATTTTTGCTTTTAACCTATTTACCGTAAATAGAATCAATACACAGATAAAAAGATTAATTTCTAAAAATAAATAACTAGTTTTGAGAACATTAATTATAAAAGATTGATTTAAACTATTTATGAAAACTGTAATGTTATTGGGTGGCACCAAAGGTGTTGGAAAAGAAATACTTAAGGCCAGCTTAAAAAAAGGATATAATGTAGCTTTTTGTGGCAGAGATGTTGAAGATGCTCAAAAAATTATAGAATCCTCTAATAACGAAGACAAACTATACTTTCATAAAATTGATCTTACATCTATAGATGGTATTGAAGATTACTACAAAGAAACTATAAAACGTTTCAAAAAAATTGATGCACTTATTCTATATGCTGGTATTACTCCTGTTGCATCGTTGATTGACACGGATGAAGATACCTACGATAAAGTATTTAATGTAAATCTTAAAGCACCATATTTTTTGTTAAAGCATGTTTTAAGGTCTATGATAGAACAAAACGGAGGATCTGTTGTGTTTTTTGGATCCGCTCATATGGATTATGGTCAAGAAGATCGCACAGCATATGCCTTAACCAAAGGAACCTTATATACACTTTCTACTCACGTTGCGCATCATTATGCTAAATATGGCATTAGATCCAATTATTTAGTAATGGGTTGGACTAGTACCGAAGGAGAGCTTCAACTTCGTGAGAAAGAAGGTATAAGCGAAGAGCAATTAAAAAGTAATGCAAGCGAGATAATTCCTATGGGACGCATGCTTACGCCTAACGATCCAGTACCTGCAGTCATGTATTTTATTTCAGATGATTCTGCAATGACAACAGGATCTATTATGAGAGTAACAGGAGGAGAATATATTTAAGCAATATATAATGACAAAAAACTTAATTTACTTCTCCCAATCTGCCGAACTTTTTGAAGGTCCAATTTTCGATTCAAAACATCAACTTTTATATTTTGTGTCAATCTTAGATGGATTGGTGTATTGCTATAATCCTAATACCAAAGAGATTTTAAGCATAAAGTTAGACTCGTCTACAAGCAATGTTTATGTTGTTTCTAAAAAAGTTGTTCTGGTAGCTTCAAAAGATGGATTTTATGAAATAGATTTTAATAATTTAAAATCCTCTTTCAAATTCCAAATAAATATTGCGGACAATGTACGCTACAATGATGGTATAGAAGACGCAGCAGGTAGATACATCATTGGCACAATGGGTTATCCAGAAGTCATTAACGGAATAGGAAATGTGTATTCTTACCATAAAGGTAAATCTAAAACAATAATAGAAAACACTACCATTTCTAACGGATTAGCCTTTACTGAAGACAATAAAACGCTCTATTTTATTGACACACCAACAAAGCAAGTTGCTAAGTACAATTATGATATTGAAACCGGAAACGTTGCCTTTGTTGATTACGTAATACAATTTAATGGAGATGGAAGTCCTGATGGAATGTGTATAGACAAAAACGGCATGTTATGGATTGCCGAATGGGGAGGTGCTTGTATTTCTCAATGGAATCCCTTAACAGGAAAAAAAATTAATGAAATAACTCTACCATATACAAATGTAACATCATGTTGTTTTGATGATAAATTGAATTTATATATCACAACAGCGAAAAATGATGAAGAATCAAACTACAATAATGGTAGTGGATTATTTTATGTAGAAATAAATTAAGATATAAGTATGAGTTCTATAAAAATAAGTGTTATTGTTCCTATTTACCGTATAGAAAAATACTTAGCACAATGTATTGAAAGTCTGCTAGAGCAATCCTTTAAAGACTTTGAATTAGTTTTGGTAGATGATGGTAGTCCTGATAATTGTCCTCAAATTTGTGATGATTACGCAAAGAATGATGACAGAATTAAAGTTATCCATAAACCAAATGGAGGCTTATTATCAGCTAGAAAAGCAGGCTTAGAAGCATCTTCAGGCACACATATTGCATACGTAGATGGCGATGATTGGGTAGATCATTTTTATCTAGACACCTTGTACAAATTAGCCATAGCTAACGATGCTGATTTGGCTGTAACGGGACACTTTAGAGAATTTGATGGTAAAATCGAAACCATAAAACCAAAAAATCCTGGTTTTTATGATGAAACTAAAATTAAATCTGAAATTTTACCAAAAGCCATATACAATGGTGAGTTCTGTGAACATGGCATGTCCACTTATGTTTGGAACAAACTCTTCAAAAAAGAACTTCTAGAAAAGGTACTTTACGATGTACCTAACGATGTTGTAATGGGTGAAGATGCTGCTATTACTTACTCTTATTTAGCTTTTACAAAACGACTAGTCATAAGTAAAATTCCACTTTATTATTACAGACAAAGACACGACTCTATTGTAAAATCTGTTGAAAACCCAAAGACGGAATACTACCGACTTGGCCTATTAATGAACTTCCTTAAAACTAAATTAAGTAATGTTTTAAATGAGGAAAATCTAAACACACAAATAACGTATTATCTCTATTCGCAAATATTGGTAAGGTCTGGCGGACTTATATACAATGAACAAAAAGATACTTGGTTTAATCCATTTTTAAAGACTGAAAAAGGTTCTAAGGTTGTGGTTTACAGTTCTGGGTCCTTTGGTCAACACATACTTTCTACCAATTTAAAAACAGATTATTTTAAAATCATAAAATGGATAGATGTTGATTATCACGATTTAAAAATTGGCGAAAACACTGTAAATCCTATTAGCAGTATTTATAATAATGAGTTTGATTATTTAATAATTGCTACCATTAATCCTTCAACCCATAAGTCTTTAAAAGAAGAACTGGAATTGATGGGTATTAATCAATCTAAAATTGTTAAAACAAATACAGACGAAACAAAAATCAAAAGTCTCCTAGCAGATATAGGCTTTGATGAAAATTTTATATTTAATTAAAAAAACTAATAATAATTCCCTAACACATAAAGTTAATAACCCTTAAAATCAACAACAATGAAGAAAATAATTATTCTTGGTGGTAATCCAGAAACTGGTGTTTTAGTAGAATTTGCAAATAATATGGGACTACATACCATTGTAATAGACCCAAACCCAGATGCACCTGCTAAAAAATTTGCTGCCGAAACCTATGATATAGATGGCTTTGACATCGATGGCATTGTAAAAGTTGCCAAAGATAATAAGGTTGATGCTGTTCTTGTTGGTGTTGCGGATATTTTGGTTAAACCATATAAAGAAATCTGTAATAGACTTGGTTTACCTTGCTATGCAACAGATGGCACTATTGAAGCTTTTTGTAGTAAAGATGGTTATAAACGTTATTGTGAAAAATATGACGTACTAGATATACCAGGTATTTATCTTAAAAAAGGTGAACCAATAAGAAAACCTAAAAACGTAGAACTACCATTAATGGTAAAACCCGTTGACAGTGGTGGTGGTGTTGGAATGAAGATATGTAGAGACGAAGAGGACTATAACGAAACTGTAAAAAACGTTCTTCAATTCTCTAAGAAGGGAATAGTATTAGTTGAAAAGTATATGGACTCTAGTTGTCACGATATGGCTGCTTACTACACTTTTAAAGATGGTGTTCCTTATTTATCTGCTGTGTACGATAGAACTTTAACAAGATTACAAGGTAACTCTAGCCCTATAGGATTAGCGACATTATACCCATCAAAATTAGCTAAAGAATTTGTAGAAACTGTTCATCCTAAATTAAGTGAATTATTTAAAGCCACTGGAGTTAAAAATGGCGTTTTAAATGTTCAGTTTTTTGTTGAAAATGGTGTATTCTACAGTTACGATCCAGGATTTAGATTACAAGGTGAAGCTCCTCATATCCACTTAGCACATATAAATGGATTTGACCATAGAAACATGTTATTAAATTTTGCTCTAACAGGTGTATTTGGTGAAGACAATTTTGCCGAACAGAACGATTATATGTTACGCGGTAAAAAAGCGTGTTCTATTTGGGTGCTTTTAAAAGCTGGTAAAATTACATCTATAAAAGGCTTAGAGGAACTTAAAAATCATAAAAATGTGATTTTTGTAGTAGAAAGATTCAAGGAAGGAGACGAAGTATTACCTGCCATGATTGGAACAGAAAGACAAGTGCTTTTCAGAATATATACCGTTTCAGATTCAGTTGCTGAAACCAATCAAACCATTTTAGACATTCAAAACATCTTAGATATCAGAGACGAAAACGGAGAGGATATGGTACTAGAGTGGACAGATTTATGGAATACAGATGAGTATAGTCATCATTAGCTATAAAATCAAACTATCAATCAACCAAAAAAATGAGTATCAACATTTTAGAAAAATTTAGTTTAAAAGACAAAAAATCCATTGTTGTCGGAGGTGCTGGAGATCTCGGAAAAGCTATGGTAGAAGCTCTTGCTGAAGCTGGAGCGCAGGTTGTTGTCATAGATATTGACGACAGAATGTATGATTTATGCAAAGACTTAAAAACTAAGGGCTTTAATGTAGAGCCTGTTAAAGCAGATGTCAGCAAAATTGAAGACATTAAAAGTTCTTATAAAAGGGCTTTAGAAATTCTTGGAGGAAAACTGGATATTTTAGTGAATTCTGCAGGAATTCAACGACGCTATCCTAGCGAACAATTTCCAGAAGAAGAATGGAGCAAGGTT
>JASBSE010000284.1 GCA_030149115.1 Winogradskyella sp.
AGCCAAGAAGACACAGCCTTAGAGGTAAATTTAATTTCTGCAACAGAAATTGCTCGTCAATTACGCCTCCGCGATATGGGAGGAATCATTGTAGTTGATTTCATAGACATGGGCAGAGCAGAAAACCGTAAAAAACTTTATAATCATCTCCGCGAAGAGATGAAAGACGACAAAGCAAAGCATAAAATATTGCCGCCGAGTAAGTTTGGTTTAGTGCAAATTACCAGACAGCGTGTTAGGCCAGAACGCAATATTAAAACAAAAGAAGAAAATCCTAATCTCGTAGGTGGAGATGAAATAGAAGCACCAATTAAAGTTGTGCAACGTATTAAGCAAGACCTAGAAAGGATTATTAAAAAAGACTATAAAAAGATAACCTTAAATGCACATCCTTTTATAGCAGCCTTTTTAACCAAAGGGTATCCATCAGTACGTACAAAGTGGTTCTTTGAACACAAAAAATGGGTAAAAATTATACCTAGAGATGCTTACACATATCTTGAATATCATTTTTTTGATAAAGATGGTAACAAAATCAATTAATATCTATTAGAAAAGCCCTTCCAGAATTTGGAAGGGCTTTTTTTATTACTATAATTCTTTTTACAAGGAGATATTAAAAGTAAATTTAAAAGCAATATTATCTTCAAAATTAGGAAGGTGGTATCCTCCATAGCGGTAAGCAAAACTTAATCCAAACCCAAGTAGAAGTCTGTTAATTTCAAAACCAGTTTCAGAATAAAGATGATTTAACGTGTTAAAGTTAATGCCTTGGTGCCTACTAATGCTTTTCATGTCTCCTAGAGCATATCTAGAAATAAGTACTAATTGTGGCTTAAAACGCTCTGAAATTTTAAATGGTTTGAAGTAGTGTTTTAGCTGAAGGGTGGAGAACTTGTCACTAAAAAATTCATTAAAATACATAGTCTCAAAACTATTAAGACCAGCCACAGAAAAACGCTGTAGTATGGTTTCTTTGGTAATATTGTTTGGGTAAGCGTGATACAAATTAGTAAGAGGTGTCTCACCGCCTGCAATACCTGCTACAAGTGTAATATTTGTTTTAGAATCATTACTATGCGTAAATTGTTGAATAGTTCTAAAATCTAGCTTAGAGAAATTAAAGTCACTACCAAAAACAGATTTAAAACCTTGAGTGAATTGTAATGTAAATTTAGGATAACCATCTCTTGTTACCACAATTTGATCTTCTTTTAGTTCAAATTTGCTAAAAGGACTCCATTGCAAACTAAATTTAGCTGTACTTAAATCAAAAGTATTATAAGACTCATCTCCTAATACAAAATTGTAGTTGTAAGTAGGATTGATTTTGCTTGCGGAAAATTGCGTTTCAGATAATAAGTGGTTAGATATTTTGTGCTGTACACCAATAGACTTTGTGATGTGTCTATGAAATAAGTCAATGTTTAGAAGTCTGGGCTCAAAAAAGGTAAAAAAACGTTTATCGGTTAAAAAAGTTGAGCTACCAGTTTCTTTTAGATCATCAGTATACGATAAATTTATCCATGTGTTGGTAGCTTCATTAACTCTAAATCCGCCGCCAATGCTATATTTAAACCTAGTGTCTTTAAATCCATAAACGAGATAGCCATTCACTCTATAACGATCAGAAAAGCTTTTGTTAGTTGTACCTCCTAGACCAGTTCTAAAACCTTCATATTGATTAAACTTTATAAGATACCTTAAGTCTAAATCAAAAAAATTAGTAGGTAAAAATCCATTACCTAAATTCTTAAGAAATTCAGCTTTTTTTATGGAGTCCCTAGCTATTTTAACAGAATCACTTTTTTTAGAAATAGGATTCTGTGCCATGCCATATGTAGCAAGACAAAATAAAATAATAGCAAGAGACTGCTTAAGCATGCAAATGGATTAATATTAAAAGCTAAATAAAACAAGTTGCTTTTAACCTGAAACGAATTTCAGATTGGTATTAGTCTTACCAAATAAAAAAGGAAATTTCAGACTTTTTTTATACCGTCATAATTTCGCTTTCTTTTACATCAAGAATTTTATCTATTTTCTTAACGTAAGAATCGGTAAGTTCTTGTACATCGATTTCTGCATTTTTCTGTAGGTCTTCCGAAACATCAGATTTTTTGATATCATTCATCGCATCTTTACGTGCATTTCTAACACCAACTTTAGCGTCTTCAGCTTCAGCTTTAGCTTGTTTCGCTAAATCCTTTCTTCGTTCCTCTGTTAATGGTGGAACATTGATTATAATGGTTTCACCATTATTCATAGGGTTAAAACCTAAGTTAGCTAACATAATGCCTCGCTCAATTTCCTGAAGCATACTTTTTTCCCATGGTTGTACAGAAATTGTTCTTCCATCTGGTGTATTAACGTTTGCAACTTGATTTAAAGGAGTTTGTGATCCGTAATAATCTACCATTACACTGCCTAACATAGCAGGACTTGCCTTACCAGCTCTAATGTTTACCAATTGTTTTTCTAAGTGCTTTACAGCATTATCCATTGCTTCTTTTGCAGAGTCTAATATAAATTGAATGTCTTCGTCCATAATTTTAAAATTTTAATTGTGAGTTATCAAAAGTTAAGCCAAAGCCTAAAGGTTAACTTCTGTACCTATGGTCTCACCAGAAACTACTTTTAGTAAGTTTCCTTTTTTGTTCATATCAAATACTATAATTGGTAATTTATTTTCTTGACTAAGTGTAAAGGCTGTAGTGTCCATAACCTTTAGTCCTTTTCTAAGAACATCATCAAAAGTAATATGGTCAAACTTTACCGCAGTACTATCTTTTTCTGGATCTGCAGTATAGATGCCATCAACACGTGTACCTTTTAAAATAACATCTGCTTCAATTTCAATTGCTCTTAGTACAGCAGCAGAATCTGTTGTGAAATATGGATTACCTGTTCCACCACCAAAGATAACCACACGCCCTTTTTCTAAATGTCGCATAGCTTTACGTCTAATAAATGGTTCAGCTACTTCATTTATTTTTATGGCAGTTTGAAGTCTGGTTGGAATATCAGCATCTTCTAATGCACTTTGTAATGCCAATCCGTTGATAACCGTTGCTAACATACCCATGTGATCACCTTGCACACGGTCCATTCCATTACTCGCACCAGCAACACCTCTAAATATGTTTCCGCCACCAATAACAATAGCAACTTCTACGCCTAAGTCAGTAATTGTTTTAATATCTTGAGCATATTCTGCCAAACGTTGTGGATCTATACCGTATTGACGTTCTCCCATCAAGGCCTCTCCAGATAATTTTAGTAAAATTCTTTTGTATTTCATGGTTATTTTGAAAGTTGAACAAAGCTACATAATTATTAGCATCTGTAAAAGTGAAAAAAATGCCAAAAAAAAGCCTTTCATTATTTGAAAGGCTTTTTTAATTATATAATAATTTGAATAATTAATTATCCAACTGAAGCACGTTTAAAACCAGTTACTTCAACGTCACCAAATGTTTTAACGTATTCTGCAACAGTTTGCTTATCATCTTTGATAAACTTTTGATCTAATAAACATTGTTCTTGATCTAAAGTTGTGTTATCAGAAATGAAGCGCTCCATTTTACCTGGTAAAATTCTATCCCAGATTTGCTCAGGCTTACCTTCAGCTTTTAATTCTGCTTTAGCATCTTCTTCAGCTTGGGCTAAAACTTCAGGTGTTAATTGCGCCATAGAGATATATTTAGGTACATTCTTTAATGTTTTACCTAAACGTGCTAATTCTTCATTGTCTTTTTCGATTACTGCGATACGAGCTTCAGTTTCTGAAGCGACATAAGCAGGATCAAAATCTTTGTAAGATAATGTAGTTGCTCCCATAGAAGCTACTTGCATTGCGATATCTTTAACTAAGGTATCAGCGTTATCTACTTTTGCAGATAAACCTACTAACGCAGCAATTTTGTTAATGTGAACATACTGCCCTACGAAAGGTGCATCTAATTTTTCAAAAGCAGTGATATCTAATTTTTCACCAATAACACCAGTTTGCTCAACTAATTTTTCAGCAACAGTCATTCCACCAAAATCAGAAGCTAAAAAGTCTTCTTTAGAGTCAAAATCTAAAGCAGCATCAGCTAAATCATTAGCTAATTTCACGAAATTTTCGTTCTTACCTACGAAATCAGTTTCACAACCTAAAACGATAGCAACTCCAGATGTGTTGTCTGCATTTATTTTAGCTACAGCAGCACCTTCAGAAGAATCTCTGTCAGCTCTTTTTTCTGCAACTTTTTGTCCTTTTTTACGTAATACTTCAATGGCTTTATCAAAATCACCACCAGCTTCAACTAAAGCTTTTTTACAATCCATCATACCAGCACCA
>JASBSE010000285.1 GCA_030149115.1 Winogradskyella sp.
TTTGTGTTCAAAGAACCACTT
The DNA here is from genome assembly GCA_030149115.1 of Winogradskyella sp. Classification (GTDB taxonomy): domain Bacteria; phylum Bacteroidota; class Bacteroidia; order Flavobacteriales; family Flavobacteriaceae; genus Winogradskyella. Next base: position 22 of record JASBSE010000285.1, read on the forward strand.
TGTACGTACAGATGGATAGCCTTTGGTTAAAAAGGCTGCTATAAAAGGATGTGCATTTAAGGTTATCTTTTTATAGTCTTTTTTAATAATCCTTTCTAGGTCTTGCTTAATACGTTGCACTACTTTAATTGGTGCTTCTATTTCGTCTCCACCTACGAGATTAGGATTCTCTTCTTTAGTTTTAATATTGCGTTCTGGCCTAACACGCTGTCTGGTAATCTGCACTAAACCAAACTTACTCGGCGGCAATATTTTATGCTTTGCTTTGTCATCTTTCATCTCTTCACGGAGATGATTGTAAAGTTGTTTTCGGTTTTCTGCTCTTCCCATATCTATGAAATCAACTACAATAATTCCTCCCATATCTCGGAGGCGTAATTGACGGGCAATTTCTGTTGCAGAAATTAAATTTACTTCTAAGGCTGTGTCTTCTTGGCTTTTTTCTTTGTTAGAACGGTTACCACTATTTACATCAATAACATGCATAGCTTCGGTATGTTCTATTACAAGATAAGCTCCTTTTGCCATAGAAACGGTTTTTCCAAAAGAAGTTTTTATTTGGCGTTCTATGCCATATTTTTCAAAAACCGGAATACCGTTTTTATAGTACTTTACAATAGACTCTTTTTTTGGTGCAATTTTTTGCACGTAATCTTTTACTTGTATGTACAATTCTTCATCATCTACAACAATACCTGAGAATGAATCATTAAAAATATCTCTAAGAATAGAAGATGCTTTGTTCATTTCTCCTAAAACTTTTGTTGGGTGATGTGCCTTATACAACTTTTTACACATTGCTGTCCATCTCGTCAGCAAATTCTGTAAATCACTATCTAGCTCGGCAACTTTTTTGCCTTCTGCTACAGTACGTATAATAACACCAAATCCTTTTGGAGTGATACTTTTTACTAATCGCTTTAAGCGATCTTTTTCTTCTTGTGATTCAATTTTTTGAGAAATTGAAATTCGATTAGAAAAAGGCACCAAAACAATGTATCTACCTGCAATAGACAATTCTGAACTAATGCGAGGTCCTTTTGTAGAAATTGGTTCTTTTACTACTTGTACTAAAATTGATTGATTAGATTTAAGCGCATTGGCAATACTGCCATTTTTGTCTAAATCTTTTTCAAACGGAAAGTCTTTAAGACTGTAATCTCTTAATTTTCCTGTGCTTACACGCTTAATGAATTTTAAAAGTGAAGGTAATTTTGGTCCAAGATCATGATAGTGTAAAAACCCATCTTTTTCATAGCCTACGTTAACGAAGGCTGCATTTAACCCTGGAATAACTTTACGAATTTTAGCAATAAAAATATCACCTACTGCAAAGTTATTATCCTCTTCATCTTTATGTAATTCAATAAGTTTTCCATCTTTTAATAAGGCAAAATCAACAATATCTGAACTCGATCTTACGATTAATTCTTTGTTCATGATGTTAATTTATATCTATCTCTTAATTGAGGTAGATGGATTTTACTAAATTATTTGACACAGGATTCCGATAATATATATCGGAAAATCCAAACAAATTAAGATGTACTCTATTAAATACACTTAATTTTATATCAAAGAACGTTTTTTAAAACTGAAAAAAGTAGTCTAAAAACTACTTTTTCCCAGCTTATTTCTTTTTGTGACGATTAGCGCGTCTACGTTTTTTACGCTTATGCGTCGCTACCTTGTGTCTTTTTCTTTTTTTACCACTTGGCATAATGAATAATGCTTTTTAAATTAATATTTTTTTTAATGTTTTTAGT
>JASBSE010000290.1 GCA_030149115.1 Winogradskyella sp.
AAAATAACAATGGTACTCAGTGCTGTAGCAAAGTGAAGTACAACTGTAAATAATAGACTTTCTTTTGGTAAAGAATTGTCACCAAGAATGGCTTTTCCTAATTCTAAATGACCACTGGAGGATACAGGTAAAAACTCTGTAAGTCCTTGTACAATCCCTAAGATAATAGCATCAATAACTTCCATACGACAAATGTATCAAAATTGATAAAGTGTATAACGGTATAAAATATTTATTTTATGCTAAGTGTAGAATCTCTGATAATAAGATTACTCCTTACTTCAATGGTTTTATTTGTTAATTCTACATTAGGGTTGTCAATTTCCTGAATAAGGTATTTGACTGCTGTTGCACCAATTTTTTGTCCAGGTTGGTCAACTGTTGTAAGCTGTGGTTCAATTATAGTAGAGTTGAGAGAGTTACTAAATCCTACCACTGCGATGTCTTCAGGAATTTTAACTTTATGTTTTTTTAAAGTTTTAATAGCACCTATTGCAGCACTATCTGTTATTGCAAAAATGGCATCGGGTTTTTCTTTTAAACTCATTAAAATATTGGTCATTTGCTCACCTTGGGTAAGTGAAATATCTTCTACTGTTAATATTATTTTTTCATCAATTGGTAAATTATAGTCTTTAAGAGCTCTAAGGTAACCAGCAAAACGTTTTTCAGAATTATAAGAAAATTGCGTCTCTTTAATAATGGCAACACGCTTTTTACCTATGTTAATTAAATGTTCTACGGCATTGTAAGCAGCTTCTTCTTCATTTATAACCACTTGGGTGCAGGGTATTTTGTTCGAAGCTTTGTCTAATAAAACAAGTGGTAGAGTGTGCATCACTTTTAAAATAGAATCAATATCGCGTGTCATTTTTGAGATTGACATAAGTACACCATCAACTCCAAATTGAATCATGGTGTTTAGCATTTCTGTTTGTTTTACAACATCGTTGTTAGATTCTGAAACAATTACTCTATAGCCACGCAAGGATGCTTCTTCTAATATACCTCTTATTAGTGTGGTAGTAAAGTAATGAGTAATGTTAGGTACCACAACTCCAAGGATATTTGTTTTGTGAGCTCTAAAACCTTTAGCAAAGATATTAGGAATATAATTCACTTCAGACGCCAAGGTCTGAACGCGTTTTCTGGTCTCTGAGCTGATGTCTGGATGATTGTTAAGAGCACGGGATACAGTTGAAATGGATAATCCAAGTTGCTCTGCCATAGCTTTTAGGGTTGGAATCGATTTTTTCATTTTTTTAGTAATTTTCGCAAACGTTTTCGCAAACGTTTGCGTGCAAATTTCATAAATTTTTTCTAATAATGTTATGAATATGTTAATAGATTTATGAAAAAATAACAAATACATAAACCAATGAAAAAATTACTACTCTCAATTTTACTCGCTTTCAGTGTTTTTAGTTTGTTTTCGCAAACAGAAGTCAAGGGTAAAGTATTAGACGAATCAGGTGTTGCTATTGCAGGTGCTAACGTATTGATAAAAGGCAGCGCTTCTGGTTCAATTTCAGATTTTGATGGTAACTTTAATTTTACCACTAACCTATCTGGTGAGCAAACCATTCAGGTTTCTTATGTAGGTTTTACAACCTTCGAAAAAGTCATTAATTGTGATGGCTCTACTATTAATTTAGATGTTGTTTTAGAAGAAGGGGGCAATGCTTTAGATGCGGTAGTGCTTACAGCCTCTTCTACGTTTAGATCTCAAAAAGATACACCAATGTCTATTACTGCTATTAAGCAAACCGAAATTGTGAAGCTTTCTGCTAACAGTCAAGCAGACATTTTAAGAAGTGTACCAGGTATTACCGCTGAAGGTGGTGGTGGTGAAACTGCAACAAATTTATTTATAAGAGGTTTACCTTCTGGTGGACAATATGTTTTTAATCCTTTAATGTATGACGGAGTACCTTTAATGAGTACGTTTGGTTTAAATTCTTCTGCGCATGATGTATATGCAAGACCAGATATTGGTTTTAAAGGCGTAGAATTTGTTAGAGGTGGTGCTTCTATACTTTATGGTCCAGGTTCTGTTTCTGGTATGATTAATTATACAAGCAAAACAGGTGATACTAATGCAGAGAATATTATTAATATGGAATACGGCAATAGAGGAAGGCTTAAAACAGATTTCTATTCTGGAGGACGTTTGGGAGGTGAAGACTCTAATACCTTTTATGCTGTAACTGGTTTCATAAGAAAAGATAGTGGTCCTATAGAAACAGGTTTAGACACGCGAGGATTTCAATTAAGAGCAAATATTAAACAAAAGTTTGAAAATGGTTCTTTAACTGTTCATGGGCAGTTTATAAATGATCGTGCACAATTCTTTTTACCATTGCCTCTAGAGGGTGGATCTAGAGAGCGTATAGCAGGTAATGATGGCGATGATGTAGAGCAATTATTGTCTGGTGAATTAGCTAATACGTCTTTTTTAACACCTGGAGGTGTTTATGAAAGCCCAATAGATGACGGTGTTTATACAAAAGGTGGTTATTTATTAGCAGATTTTGATTATAACTTAAGTGATAATCTAAAGTTTAAATCAAAAATTAGATACGCAAATTACCAACACAATTTTGCGTTATATGTAGGCGGTAATGGTGATTACGGAAACCCAATTTCGTTATCGGATTACGTGTCTGAAGTTGCACCTGGTAATACAGGATATAGTGCAACTTACCAAGGTGGCTCTACAGACCAAATAAATGGCAGTGATTTAGTTGTAGAAAACTTACATATAGATAGATTACGTCCTATGACGGATTATTCAGGTGAGGCTAATTTTATTTACAATGCACCGGGTGGTAATCATACCTTTACAGGAGGTGTGTATTTAGCAAGAACAGAGGCCGAAGATGTTAACTATCAGTACCGAGTTTTATCAGAATTTAATAATAATCCACAGTTAGTAAACTTAAGTTATACAGATGCAGGTGGTGCTAATGTTGTTTATTCAGAAGGTGGGATGTACAATAGAATTGGTATGACATCAAATAGATTTTTAACTCAGAGTAGAACAGCATTTTACATTACAGATGAAATGAAATTTGATAGATGGAGATTTGATGTTGGCTTTAGAATTGAAAATACTAAAGGTACTTTTAGAAATGGAGGTTTAACAGATACACAAGTTTACGATAACCCAGATTTAACAACAGAATTAAGCACTGTAAGATATGCTGACGGAAGTTTTACAACAGGTGAAGTTGACGCTACAGATTGGGCAGTGTCATTAGCTGGATTGTATGAGTTAACAGAATCTACAAATCTTTATGCAAACTTTTCTAAAGGATATTTTATTCCACAATTAAGAGGATTTGCACCAGTACCAGGTATTAGAGATACTGAGTATGATATGGAGAAAATATTACAAGGTGAAATAGGTGCAAAATTTGGAACGTCTAAATTCTCTGGAACAGCTGCATTATTTTATGTTGGTTTAAGTGATAGAATTAAAATTACTCAGGCTATAGTTGGTGGTGAGCTAGTAGATCAGGCACGTTCTACCCAAGCAACAAGAACATTTGGTTTAGAAGCGACAGCTAAATATAGATTTACTGATGATTTCTCTGCTTTTGCTACGTTTACATACCAAGACCACGAGATAACTGAAAATTTACAAGAAAACTTAGTAGACAACACCTCTTCAGAGGTTAATGTTGGTAACGAGCTGGCAAGACAACCAAACATACTTGGAACATTAGGGCTAAACTACGATAATCAAAAATTTGATGCTGTATTCTCTGTGAATCATACAGGCTCTAAGTTTACGGATGATACTAATAATGTTGAGCTAGATGCTATTTCAATATTTAGATTAGGAGCTGGTTATACATTCGAAACCCAAGGAGATAGTTCACTTAGAGTCGGTTTTTCAGTATTTAATTTATTTGATAGTCAAGGTCTTACTGAAGGTAATCCAAGAGCCGGAATTGCAGGACAATCTGATGACGGTGAATTTTTCCTGGGAAGACCAATTCTACCAAGACGATTTTTTATAACAACAACGTTTAATTTTTAAGATTGATTGATTGAGTAGTAAAGCATTGGCCTCTCGTTAGTGTCAATGCTTTCTTTTTACAATTATTTTCAAGAACACAAACCATGAATAAAGAAAACTTACAAGAAAAAGCAAAACATATTCTTGATGCTAATTTTAATGAAGATAAAGGATTTACAATACCTTGTGAAGGCTTATATCCTTTTCAGTGGAATTGGGATTCAGGCTTCATAGCTATCGGATTTGCCCATTACGATAGTAACAAAGCAAAACGAGAAATAGAAGCATTATTGAGCGCACAATGGGAAAACGGATTTATTCCTCACATTGTATTTCATAACGATAGTGATACCTATTTTCCAGGTCCAGATTTTCACTTATCAAAACTTCATCCATTGGCATCAAAAAGTCATAGAACAACTGGTATGACGCAACCGCCAGTACTAGGATTTGTACTTAAAGAAATTTATGATATTGTAGATGATAAAGAGGATATGCTAAATTTTATTAAGCAAAACATAGACAAAGTTTTCTTTAACCATCAACATTTTTACAACCACAGAGACCCAAATCAAGAAGGATTAGTATTCATATACCATAATTGGGAATCTGGTACAGACAATTCACCAATTTGGGACGATATTTGGGAGACTATGGATCCGCCAAACTATAAGTTTGAAAGGCGAGATACTACACACGTAGATGCAGCGCAAAGACCAACTAATAGAGAGTATGATTATTATCTTCATTTAATTGAAATTGCAAAAGAGCATAACTATGATGATGCAAAAATTGCAGAACTATCACCATTCTTAGTGCAAGACCCATTATTTAATGCCATGCTTATTAAATCTAACGAAGCATTAATTGAATTGTATGAAATGATTGGCGATTCCGAAGATAAAATAAGTACATTAAAAGCTTGGCAAGAAAAGGCAATAACAAGATTTAACGAAAAGCTTTATAACGAAAAATTAGGGGCTTACGTACACTACGATTTAAGAAACGAAAAGCAGATAGAACATCTTTCGTCTTCATCTTTTGCACCTATATTTTCTAATATACCAACACAGGCACGTACAGACGTAATGGTAAAAACGCTAATTGAAAAGTTTGGAGGAGAAGACCGTTATCTTTGTGCATCTTTCGACCCTGAAAGTGATAGATTTAACCCTAAAAAATATTGGCGTGGACCAATTTGGATAAACCTTAATTGGATGCTTTATAACGGACTAAATAATTATGGGTTTACAGATATTGCTAATCGTGTAAAAGAAGATTCTATAACGCTAATTGAAAAATATGGTTTCTACGAATATTTCGATTCTAGAAAATCTGTAACAAAAAATGCTGGTTACGGAGGGAATAACTTTTCTTGGAGTGCAGCATTATTACTAGATTTATTAAAAGACTAAAAAGCAACTAAATGAATTGGCTAGATTACACCATTATAATTGTTTACCTCATAGGTTTTGTGGCTATGGGCTATTTCTTCAAAGAAAATAAAGATTCTAAAGATTATTTTTTAGGAGGAAAAAGCTTAGGTTGGTTTCCGTTAAGTTTATCAACTATGGCAACCCAATTATCTGCTATTAGCTTTATCTCAGCACCTGCTTTTGTTGGTTTAAAAGCTAACGGAGGATTAAAATGGTTAACCTTTGAGTTTGGTGTTCCTCTAGCTATGATTGGTATAATGTTTTTCATAATTCCGCCTTTATACAAATCTGGTATTGTTAGTATTTATGAATATTTAGAACGTCGTTTTTCTAAATCCACTCGAAAATTAATAAGTGTTGTTTTTCAAATTAGTAGAGCTTTAGGAACAGGTGTAATGGTATTTACTATGGCGTTAATTATACAAGCTGTAGTAGGTATAAGTTTTCATTGGACGTTAATTGTTATAAGTATTGTAACACTTATCTATTCGTATCAAGGTGGTATGAAAGCTGTTGTTTGGGGCGATGCAATACAAATGATAATTCTGTTTTCAGGATTAATAATTTGCCTTATTGTTGGTTATTCTTTAATGGAAGATACCGGAACATTTACAGGCTTTAATTCCGAAAGATTACAGGTAATAGACCTATCTAATTTAGGAATTTTCCAAGGTGAAGAATATGGCTTTTGGCCAATGCTTTTAGGTGGTTTGTTTTTGTATTTATCGTACTACGGTACAGATCAAACCCAAGCACAACGCTTATTATCTGCAAAAGACGAAGGTACAATTAGAAAACTTTTAATGGCTAATGGACTGCTAAGATTTCCCGTAGTATTAGTATACTGTATTATGGGATTAATTATTGGCTATTTAGTTAGTAATATTCCAGAGTTTTACCAAAGCATACAAGAAACAACGCGTGTGCATTATCCTGCAGAATATGAAGCTTCTGGTATAAAACCAGATTTAATGATGCCTGTATTTATTACCAAATATTTGCCAAACGGACTAATCGGTATTTTAATGGTTGGTATCTTATCTGCAGCAATGTCTTCGTTAAGTTCTACAATTAATTCGTTAAGTGCTGTAACTATCGAAGATTTTTTTAATAGCGGAAAAAACAAGCTGTCCGAAAAACGCTATATGGTGTTATCTAAAGGACTTGTTGTTTTTTGGGGTGTAGTTTGTATACTTGCAGCATATCTTTTTGGTAATAGCCAAAGCACAGTTATAGAGCTTATTAATGCTATTACATCCTTGTTTTATGGACCAATATTAGCTGCTTTTGTTATTGCAATATTCTTAAAAAAAGTTAATCATATTGGTATGAATGCTGCCATTATAACATCGGTAGCAGTAAATCTTATTTTTAAATACTTACCAGAGTTAGTCTACTTTTTTACACAAGGTCAGTTTTATTCGGGTCAAGATTCTATTCATTTAGCATTAGCAGATTTAGGATATAAGAATGTGCCAGATATTTTTTGGATTTGGTATAATCTTACAGGATTTATAATTGCAATTTTAGTTGCAATTTTAGTAAGTAAATTAACCCATAAAGTACCTGCAAAACAAATAGATATAGACTATAAAGTTAGCTTTAAAGATCTATTTAAAAAGGAAAGTATTATACTAATTTCATTCTTTATTTTTATACTTATAATAAGTTCATTTTTACCTAATATATTAAGCTAAAAAATGAAAATTGTATTAGCACCAGACAAGTATAAAGGCTCATTATCAGGCTTAGAGTTTTGTAACATCGTAGCGCCAATTTTAAAGAAAACCGACAATGCAGAGGTCATTAATGTACCGTTAGCAGATGGAGGAGATGGTACTATCGAAGTTGTTAATTATTACCTTAATGGAAGCAACATAGAAGTTGAAGTTAATAATCCGTTATTTAATAAGATAAAGGCAAACTATCTATACGCCGAAGAGTCTAAAACAGCTTTTATAGAAATGGCTGAAGCATCAGGTTTAAAGCTTTTAAAACCGAAAGAGCAAAATTGTATGAATACCACAACTTTTGGTACAGGACAATTAATTCTCGATGCGATTAATAAAGGTGCAAAACACATCATTTTAGGAATTGGTGGAAGTGCTACAAACGATTGCGGTATTGGTATGGCAACCGCTTTAGGATATCGTTTTTTAGATAAAACTAATAACCAAGTGAAGCCAATTGGTAGCGAGCTAATTAATATTAAATCTATTGATGATACGCATGTTGATGCACAATTAAAAACGGTTAACATTCAAATTGCTTGTGATGTCACTAATCCACTTTTTGGTACAAATGGTGCAGCACATGTCTACGCAAAACAAAAAGGTGCTTCAAAAAGTGATATTGAATATTTAGATCAAGGTCTTCAAAGTTTTTCAAAAGTTTTAGATGGTCATTTCAATACAAATATTCAAGACATTGCTGGAGCAGGAGCAGCTGGCGGAATGGGTGCAGGTTGTATTACTTTTTTAAGCGGAACACTATCACCAGGAATAGAATTAGTAAAACGGATAGCTAATTTTGATGCAAAAATAGATAACGCAGATTGGATTATCACAGGTGAAGGCAAGCTAGATAGTCAAACACTTTCAGGTAAAGCAATAGATGGTATCTTAAAATCTGCAAAATCAAAAGGGATTAAAGTAGCAACATTTTGTGGTAGTGTAGATTTAAGTCAAGAGGCACTTCAAAATATAGGCATACAATACAGTGCATCCATTATGGATAAAGCAAAAAATTTTGAAGATGCTCTAATAAATACAGAAGACTATCTTAAG
>JASBSE010000269.1 GCA_030149115.1 Winogradskyella sp.
ATCCATATCTGGTGTTACGGCTTTATTTACTTCGATAGTCTGAATCATATCTGAAGGAATTAAATCCATCTGAACGTTACGGTTATCACCTTCAGCCGAAGGAATTCTACTTCCGTTTAAGGTAACAGAGTTTAATTGAGGCGAAAGACCACGAACAATAATGTTACGCGCTTCACCTTGATCTACTTGCATTGTAATACCAGGAATACGTTTTACAGCATCACCAATATTGGCATCTGGGAATTTCCCTATTTGATCAGTAGACACAACGTTAGTAATGTTTTGTTTGTTCTTTTGGGTGTTTAAGGCTCTTGCTTGTCCGCTAAGACCATAACCATTAATGGTAACTTCTTCTAAAGCAGTATCTTCAGAGTTTAAAATAATGTTTAGTGTTACAGTTTGGCTAGCAACAATCTCTATATCTTGAGTCACATCTGAGTAGCCAAGATATTTTACAATAATAGAATGTTTTCCTTCAGGAATATCTACTAACACATATTTTCCGTTAAAATCAGTTACAGTTCCTTTGTTAAGCGATGTGATAGAAACTGTAGCACCAGGAATGGTAAGACCATCCTTATCAGTAATGACACCTTGTAAATTTCCAGACTGTGCGAATCCGAAAAAAGAGAGGGTTAAAAATAAAAGGGTAAAATAATGTTTCATTTAAGGTTGATTTTTGTTTTCCTCAAAACTAGTTTGAAGACGAGATTTGTAGATAAAATGAGCGTTAACAAAACGTAACAGAAACTTGTAAAATGGGTATAAATGAAAGCAACATTTACACTAAATTAACATTGAGAAAAGAATTTGGTTAATCTAGTTGAAGATTTAGTAAATAGTCTTGGAGGTCGTCTTTTGATTCTAAAGGCAATTTTTTTCTTAGACGATATCTCGCTATTCGAACACTATCTGGAGTAATATGAAGAATGTCTGCAATCTCCTTTGAAGAGAGATTTAATCTCAGTAACATGCACAAGCGCATTTCTGATGAGGATAACTTATCGTTTACAATTTGTTTTAGGGTAGAAAAGAAGTTAGGATGAATCTGCCCAAAGTAGCTCATGAGCTCTGTCCACTCATTATTGTTCTCTAAATCGGCCTCGATATCTTTAACAATGTCCTTTAATTTTTTAGAAACGAGTTCGCTATTGCGATTCTTTAACTTAGAAAGGGTTTTAGAAATGTCTGAAAGCATTTTGTTTTTATGTGCAATATGAAGGCTGTAATTTGTAAGGGAAGAAACCTTAATATCTATTTCTCTATTTAAAGCAATTTCTTTAGCTGCCTTTTTATCTAAATCTGCCTGAAGCAATTGTTGTTTATATTCTAGTATCCGGTTTTCGTGTTTTCTTCTCTTTTTCCAGTATATAAAACCTACTATCAATGCCAGAATAATTGTGCCAGTAATTATTAAAATAACATATTGCCGTACTTTATTTATTTGATTTTCTTTATTTAGCAGTTCAACTTCAGCTTCTTTTTCCTTAACGTCATACAGCACTTGCATTGCACTTACCATTTCGGTAGTGTTTCTTTTGAGCTCTTCTTCATTTACAACAGACTGATTGTTGAGGTAGTTATAGGCTTTTTCAAAATCTCCAGTATCAGCATAAGTTCTTGCAAGATCTTTTAAGGCACTTTCAATTTGAGATGCATTATTAGTTTGTTGTGCTAGTTTTAATGCTTCTTCTGTGTAGAGTATTGCCTTTTCATAATTTTTGGTCTTACGATTGGCATCACCAAGATTATTGATAATGTTTATCTGTAAATCTGAGTTACTATGTTTTGCAAATTCCTGCGCTTTTTTGAAATAACTGTACGCAAGGTCATATTGTTCAAGGTCTTCATAAATACTTCCTATGTTTTCGTTTACAGTTGCAAGACCCGTACTGTCATTTAGCTTTTTAAATATAGCAAGACTTATATTTTGGTATTTCAAAGCACTGTTATAATCACTTTGCTTTTCGGCAATACTACCTAATAGTGCATTAGCTTCGGCTTTGCCTTTTTCGTAGCTGATAGTTTCGGAGAGATCAAGGCTGATGTGCGAGTATTTTTTAGCTTCAAAATATTTTTTAAGGTCGAGATCTATTGAAGCTAATGCATTATAAACGTATACAGAACAGGAATCTTTAGTTTTTTGAATATCTAAATATGCCTGATAGTTTTTTAGGGCTTCAGCATAAAGCTCAATAGCCTTGAAGAAGTTTCCAAGCTCAATATAGGTTTTTGCTATTTTCTGAGTGTTATATTCTGCTTTTGCAGATTCTAGTCTATCTTTTAGTTTATATAACTGTTGGTCTAGTTGTTCGTTATTTTTTGAAGACTGTGAATTAGCAATTCCGGAAATTAAAAGGTATATGAATAAAAGGCTTCTATGAAAACTCAAGGTTACTTTATTTAAACTCATAAATAAAAGCAACCAATGTTATTTAAACCTGTAATTTTTATGATGAAAATGTTACCAATAAAAAAGCGGTTAGATTTTCTAACCGCTTTAATTTATTTTATTAAGAATAGTTTTCTTAAGCCTCAAAAGGCGCTATAGAAACATAAGACTTGTTGTCTTTTTTCTTAGTAAATGTTACGATACCATCAACTTTAGCATGTAAAGTGTGGTCTTTTCCCTGGTATACATTTTCACCTGGGTGGTGAGTGTTACCTCTTTGTCTTACGATTATGTTCCCTGCAACAGCAGCTTGACCACCAAAAATCTTAACACCTAAGCGTTTCGATTCTGATTCTCTACCGTTTTTAGAACTACCAACTCCTTTTTTATGAGCCATTGTCTTAAGGTTTTATTTTGTTAATATTAATGGATTAGAAAAAATTACTTTTCAATTCCACCGTCTAATCTATCTTGTAATTCTTTTAATTCGTCCCACTTACCATCAGCAGCTAATTTAGCTTGCTTTGGCCAAGTATCTGTAACGATGTGTGCTAATCTAGAGCTTGCTTCAGAAAGAACATTGCTCAATTCCTCTGGAGTTGCTTTAGCAACTTTAGCAAAAGTTTCATACCCAGCGTTTACTAATGCTTCAGCAGCTTTAGGTCCAGCACCTTCAATTTTCTTTAAATCATCAGCTTTACCAGTTGCTTTTTTTGCTGCTGCTTTAGGAGCGGCTTTTTCAGCTTTAGGTTCAGCTTTTTTAGTTTCCTTCTTAGGAGCAGCTTTCTTAGCTCCAGAAGCAGTAATACCTTCAATTACGATTTCAGTTAAGGCTTGTCTGTGACCGTTTTTTACGCGGTAACCTTTACGTCTTTTCTTTTTGAAAACTATTACTTTGTCACCTTTAAGGTGCTTTAAGACTTTTGCACTTACTTGTGCTCCGTCTATAGCTGGGGCGCCTAAAGTAATATTGTCACCATCACCTATAAGAAGTACATTGTCAAAATCAACTTTTTTACCTTCTTCAGTAGATAAACGGTTAACAAAAACTTTTTGGTCTTTTGCAACTTTAAATTGCTGCCCTGCTATCTCTACAATTGCGTACATAGCGTAACGTTTTTATTAATTTGTTTATTAAAAAA
>JASBSE010000307.1 GCA_030149115.1 Winogradskyella sp.
TATTTTAGACATTGGGTGCGCCGTTGCAGCTTCGTAATTAGCCTTAGCAATACTTAAACGATGTGCTTCATTGGTAACTAAAGCTTCTATGGCTAAAGCCATACTTTTAACACTAGTTGGCTCAAAAAACTCTCCTTTATAGCCTTCATCTTGTACTAATAAAGCTAAGTCGCCCAAATCTGGCATTACTACAGCCTTTCCATAACTTCCAGCCTGATGTAATACTCCAGAACTTCCTGTTGTTGATGTATAAGGAAATACAACAACGGCACTTTCCTTAAAAATAAACGGTACATCTTCTTCCTCTACATATCCTGTAAATCTTACTTGTGGTATATGCTTATAATCTTCTTGTACCTTGTCTAAGTATCCTGGCACGTTAGGGTTATCTGTTCCTGCAATTACAACCTCCATATCTAAACCTGTAGATTGCCTTACCTTTTCTACTGCTTCAATCATACCTTCAACTTTTTTGTAAGTACCAAACTTACCAAAGGTCATTATTTGAAGTGGCCCTTTTGGCAATGAGTAATCTGGTTTTTCTGGAATTTCAAATGTACCATGCGGAATTAATTTCACGTTTTTAGCATTGTACTTCTCTTCTAAAATATCTACATATTTCTGCATGGTTACAGCTACTGTATCTGCTTTTAAGATTAATCTTGTTAAGGTAGAGCCTATAAAACTGTATATTTTTTGCATCAATTTGTTTGATGTAAAACCAGCTGAACCTAAATCAACTTCCTCTAATATATTGTGAAGTAATACGACATTAGGAATTCGTTTCAGCTTACACACCAATGGTAACATTAGTCCTAAAGCAGCTGCAACTTTCTTGTCGCCAAACTTCATGAATTGTAAATTAAACAACACTGAATCTGGCTTAGTTTGGTTAATGGCTCTGGTAACAGAAAAAATAGTCTTATAACTGTTAAACGACCAACATTCTTTTACGGTAATCTTACAGCCCGCTTCTTCAAACTGAAGATCTTTATCTCCTTCTGTTTTATCCGTTAACAAGATTAGTTCAGTTACATCCTGATGCTTTCTAAATTGTTTTACTAAATGATACGCATACTCATTTAACGTAACTTTACTTGGTGGATATGCTGTAACGATTGCTAATTTCATAATACTTGGTTTTTGTTAATTGCACTACAAATTTGAGGGATAACAAGGACTCTTTTGATTGGTTTTAGACCGTTCGCGATTTACTGTAGACGAGCGGTAAATTAGTTTAGGTTAAGCTTTTTCTGTCTTACGACTTCCTGTCTAAAGAATGCTAACTGGATGACTAATAATAAAGCCATAGCTACAATTTGCATTTGAACTACTTGTGTTAAACTATTGTGATAAAGCACTACCAGAGCAACCTGTAACATTCCGAATACACCAGAAATAATTACTGGCACATATTTATCTAAAGACAAATAGTAATATGCAAATATGTTAGACAGCGCAAACATGGAAGTAGCAATGGCATATTGCCATAATAATGGTGCCATATCAATATAAGCTTCACCAAAAAGCAACTTGATGATTAGCTCTGGAAACACTGAACAACTGATAACGATTACTATTGAAATAAAAGCTATATAACCTACATATTTAAATAAAACCGAAGCCGTTTCCTTGCCCTGTTTTTTAAGTTCTACGACTGCTGGTAGTAATAGCATTACAAACATCCAGGCAATAAAATATATGATACGACCAATCAATGCTAAAGAAGCATACAAACCTGCTTCATATGATTCAAAATAGTGTTTCACCAATAAGATGTCACTATTGTTTATAATAATTTGAGTTAACTCGTAAAACGCGGTTAACAAAAAGAAGTGTTTTATTTGTTTGCTATGAGCAGCATCTAACTTTAAAGTTTTACTAAAACTAATCTGGCTCATTTTAAAAGGAAATAGTCCAAACACAAAAGAGAGCAAAATACCTAAAGCAATAACCCAAGACGCTTTGATCTCAAAGACAAGAATAATTGCCAACGTAATAAGTAATCGGCTTAACATTTCACCTTGGTAGGTTATTGATAACGATTTATAAGCCTTTTTTCCTTGATAGGTTCCTCTGTTGACACTCATTAAAAAATAAAGTGGAACACCACAACCAAAAATGGTAAACATGTAAGGTGATGATGTATTAAAAACAGATTGCAATTCTGACGCAAAAACTACTATTAAGAAACCAAAAATTAAGCCAACCAAAAGCGACTGCTTATAAACCTTAGCTACAAAACTTTTAAATATATCACCTTCAAATAATACCGAAAATTTAGCAGTGACCAACTGAAAGGTCATTGCCACAAAAGACAGTACTAACAAAAACGTAATGAGTACAGCTGCATCTGCAAATTGTGCTGGTCCTAAGACACGACCTAAAATAAGATTGTATAAATAGTTACCTCCATTTACAGCCAAAACACTTATCATAAAAAGTTGTTCTGGTGTTATTTTTCTGGATTTTAAAATTGCTAAGGCCTGCATAACGATTAAGTTTTAGGTGATTTAAATATTTTATGCAGCCAATTCAAAAGCGCCTAATTGCTCTTTATGATTACTTCCATCTCCTATTATCGAAAAGGTTGTGTTAGTTTCTTTAGCAAATCTGTATAACCCTTTTAATGTCAAAAGACCGTTCACATCTATATGTGCAATTTGTTTTAGATCTAAACACACTTCTCCAAAAGATGATAATAATAGCTCACAATGATTTTTTAATCCTTTTGCAGTAGACGCATTAAGTGAACCTCCTATTAATAATACTCCGTTTGTTTCTGTAATTGTAAGTGCCATAATCTTGTAATTTTTAAATTGGTTTTCATTCATTTCTGACACAAATATCTTCCGTATTTCCATGTATGAGCGTTCTATTTCGATGGATGGCAATTTGCTGTAGATGAATGAAGCACTACCTTACCGTAACTTGCAATTAGTTAAAATGCAACAGAAATGAAGACTCTAAAATCATTAGCTATTATCGGTTTTTTAGCGTTTGCTATGGGCTCATCAGCTCAGAATATGCAAGAAGGTTTTACTCAGTTAGAAACTGGGCAATATGCTAAAGCCGAACAATTCTTTAATGACGTATTAAAGAATTACCCGAATAACAAAACAGCACGTTTGTGTTATGGTCGTGCTATTGGACTAAATGGAAAAGCTGAAGCTGCCAATGCTTTATTTTCAGATTTACTGAAGGATTATCCTAATGATTTTGAAGTCAAGCTTAATTACGGTGAATCTCTACTTTGGAATCGCAACTTTACAGATGCCAAAACCTATTACAGCATTTTAGTAACCGAAGACCCTAAAAATTTTGCCGCATTATTAGGTTTTGCTAATACACTGTCCAATCTCAAAGAATACGAAAACGCTTTAATCTATGTCAACAAAGCTTTAGACGCCTCACCAGAAAACCCAAATGCTTTGACTTCCAAAAAATACATCTATTTAGGTTATGCCTACCAAAATCAGCAAGGACAGAACTATGAAAAAGCTGAAGAACTGCTAAATAAAAACTTAGAGCTGTTTGGTAACGATAAAGACACCTTGTTAAATCTGGCCAATCTATATCTTATATGGGAAAAGTATGATGAAGCACAAAACATACACAACCGCTTATCCGAACAATCTGAACATAACACTATTGCCTTAAACGGTTTAGCTTTAGTCTCTCATTTAAAAGGTAAAGAAAAACAAGCTTTATCCTTAAGTACTCAAGCCTACAATAGCATGAATCATTCTACTGATAAGACAATAAAACAACAAACAACAGAGCGCTATGCACAAGCTTTAATATGGAACAAAAAGTTTAAAGCAGCTTCAGAGCTGATAGATCAACTTATTACTAAATACCCAAACGAAAACTGGGTTTTGGCTTTGCGTGCTACTTTAAACATTTATAAAAGTAACTTTAAAAAGAGTCTTGAAGATTACAACCAAATTCTAGTTAATGACAGTACATCTTTTGATGGCAACTTAGGAAAAGCCAACGTATTAAAAGCACTAGGAAGAACCAACGAAGCCTATACCTCAGCAGAAAACACTTTAAAATTTTACGATAAACAAAAGGATGCAACTAATTTTATAAACCAATTAGATTTAAGTTTTAGCCCTACAGTTGACACCAAAGCATCGCACACCTTTGATAACGGAGACAACGAAGCTTACACATTCTCAGCAAATGTTACGTATCCGTTATCTACGAAATTAGAGCTTTTAGGAAATTACAGTTACCGTAGCACTAACAACAGTGTTACTAGTGTTTCTGCAAGTGCTAATAACTTATCGTTTGGGTTATCATATCAGCTTGTACCTAATATGACATTGAAAGGTATTGCCGGACTTAACTCTGCTAAAGCTGAAAACAGTGATTACAACCAATTGCTAACAGAACTGGCTTTAAATATTAAAACCTTTAAATTACAAACGCTAGAACTAGGATATAAACGCCAAGTAGAAAGCTTTAATGCAGACCTCTTAGACCGAGAGCTAGTACAAAACAACTACTATGCTAATTACAATCTTAGTACAAATTTTAATTTAGGTTGGTACACGCAGTTAATCCATACCTCGCAAAATGATGGTAATACCAGAAATCTTTTATTTACTTCTTTATACTATAACATTTTACCAAAGCCTGGATTAAAAGCAGGTGTAAACTATCAGCACATTACTTTTAAAGACCAAGTACCAACAATATACTTTAGCCCAGAACAATTTAATGCTTACGAGGTTTTTATAAACCTTATTAAAGATGAGGCTGTTGCTAAACCAAAAGAATGGTTTTATAATCTTACAGGTGCCTTCGGTTACCAGTTTATAGAAAACGACCCAAAACAAACTGCATACAGAATACAAAGTGCTTTTGGCTACAAATTTTCTGAACGCAGCTTACTTAACGTTTATGGTACGCACAGTAATATTGCTTCTGCTACCGCTGCTGGTTTTACGTTTACTGAGGTTGGATTGCGTTTTAAGTGGGTATTTTTGAAGAA
>JASBSE010000270.1 GCA_030149115.1 Winogradskyella sp.
GTGAGAAGTATACAATTGAAGCGATGCTGTGGTTCGTCCGCCCCAAAACAGATGTGTTTTTATGTCTTTATTGGTTTCGTTGAGCATTCCGAGGAAAGGTGCAATTCCGGTACCATTGGCAATCATTACCACTTCTTTTGCATAGCTCGGAAAATGAAAATCTAAATTCCTGTTCACTTTCCCTTCAATCGTATCACCAATCAATAATTGACTGAGTAATGTTGAACATTTACCAAATTCGTGTTTTTTTACACTCAATAAAATACTATCATCAACTTTGGCTATTGAATATTGACGTTCAATATTATCGTCTTCAGGATAGAATGACACAATATCTCCTGACTGAAACTTTAATTTTTTCTCAGGTCTTAATTTTATTAAAAAGGTATCATCTATGTTAAGACCAGAATTAGATATTACCTTAAAACTTTTCAGTTTTTTACGGTTAACCAATGGTTTGGTTAATACCACTTTTAAATCTTGGTTTGTAGCTTCATTCCACTCAATTACCCAATTTTTAAAAGCTTCAAAAGATTGATTGTTTATTTTGAAAACAGGTAAATTCTGTTCGAAATTTGGATGATTATGTAACCTTTCATCCACCTCAATCGCGTATTTGCAATAGTCAGGATACATCAACGACCCAAAACCAACTACCGAATATTTTATACTGTTTGTTTGCTGAATTGAGGGCAATATTTTTTCAAAATTCTTGGCAGTGAGAGGTGCTTCACCTTCACCATAAGTTGACGTAAATATGATGATGTGCTTTGCCTCTTTATAACTATCATATTGATTTAAAGTTGAAAAATAAACTGTTTTACCAGCTTCAACCAGAGCGTTGTAAAACTGATGCGCAAACTTGTTGGTATGTCCAGTTTCTGACCCAATAAGAATGATGTATTCTGCAGTATCTTTTGTGAATTTATTTTTCACTTTAGACCCTTTAGCCAAACGCTTAAAACTCATTGCAAAACCTGAATACATAAAGAACAGAATCGCAAAACAAGTCAGTAACAATACTACTGCCCAAACGATGGTGCCTTGTCCTGTATGCAGAATTAAACTCCAATAAGATAGCTGACTTACCAAAGGTTTTTTGGCTTCACTCAGAACATTACCTGTGTATTGATTAATATAAAACTCACCAGATGTTGTTTGCAGAATAAAGTAATCTTCTTCATCTTCAGAAAATGGAAAATCGAGTGTAACAAGATCATCTAAATGTGTGTCATTAAATATTTTGAACTGAGATAATTTTAGCTTTTCCTTAGATTGTTGCTCAACGGTTTCAGTATGTTCCATCTTGCTGGCAGGCAACATATCGAACTTTTCTAAGGATAAATAAACACCTGTGAGTGTAATGATAACTATAGGAATTAAGAACCAACGTCCTAAAACCACGTGGTAATATTGCTCGAAATTTTCTTTTACAACTTTATTGAAAAACTTCTTTAAACCGCCTTGTCGCTTTACAATCAGCTGAATTCCGGTAATGGCGATGAGCAACAATAAAAACGAAAATAAACCGACTAAAAACCGACCAGTGGATTTTAAAAATAAAGAGCGATGTAGGTTTGTTGCAAACTCAAAGATTGGTGCTTTTTTCTCTAATTCTCCGAGTTTTTTTCCTGTATTTGGGTCTAAGTAAAAGGTTTCGCTATCACCTTCAAACGTAAAAACAGAAGCTTTTACAAAGTTGTTATTATCTACTTCTACACTAACAATTTCATCATATTCATCCTGCAAAGACGTAATAACCGTAGACAACTTAATGTCGTCTGCATTGGTAATAGCATAAGGCTTTAGCTGATTTGAAATGGGTTCAAATGCTAAAACAATACCTGTAACGGTTGCTAATAGTATAAAAATGAAAGAAGATATAGCCAGCGCAAAGTGACTATATCTCCATATTGAAATTGTCATAAATCGAATTTAACGTTTATAGTTTTCGTCTCTTCGAGTGAATTTCAAGAATGATAATGAGTGAAATTTGTATCGAGAAGCATTATTCTTATTCCTAAAAATGAAGTTCTCGATACTTCCCGACAAAAACGTCGGGACACTCGAACTGACGTTATCAATTTAAATATTACTGAGGCATTAGTCTTACATAACGAATAAAACCTTTGCCGTCATATTTACCTTTTACGTTGGCAGAAGTTAGCTCTACCTCAACGTCAGAGGTATAATATTCTTGGTCTTCTACTGCAGTTTCAAATCGTAATTTGTAACCTTTGTCCAGTTTATCATCAGCGATTTCTATAACACTAATTGAGCGTTCTCCTCCACTAATAGTTGCTCCTGTTATGGCATCGATATCGTTACGCTTTTTTCCGTAAAAATCCCACCATTCTTCAACAGTGTTGTACCATTCGTCATCCTCGCCTTTAACGTGCAAAGTTTCCTCATATTCACCTTCAGGATTAATTAATGAGATAACAATGTATGCACCTTCGCCTGTGTAATTGGTCATCTGAATCATACACTTATATTTGGTAGATTCTACAATTGAGGTAAAGGACATTAATCCAATAATGGTGATAAATAGGATTGTTAATAGTTTAAAATTCTTCATTCTGTTTTTACTTTAAAAAGTCTAATACTATGTTATTCTTTTTCAATAATTCGTTTTCTGAAGCCAAATCATAAACCGATTCATCAAACTCTGTTGTAGCTTTAACATCTGCACCTTGTGCGATTAAAAACTTCAAAATTTTATCGTCTTTAGCTTTCATAGCTGCAATATGTAAGGCCGTATTACCATCATTGTTTTTAGCGTTGATATTGATATCCTGCTTAGCTGCTAATTCTAATAATTTTAAACTCTGCTTTTCTATAGCTAAATGAAATAAAGTATTTCCATTTTTTTGAGGTGTTGCAAAATCGACATCATTTTCAGTTAATAGATTCAGTTTTTCAATAAACTTTGCTTCATTTCTGGTTGAATAACCTTCTAACAGATAATAAACAATGTTGTTGCCTTTTTGATCCTTAAACTTAAGATCTGCTCCTTTTTCAATTAAAAAAGACACAACATCTTTGGTGTTATTCTTAACGGCCAATGCTAATGCCGTTTCCCCTTTTTTATTAGACTTATTTATATCTTTAACCTTAGAGGCTAACAATTTTAATGCTTCAAGATTATTACGAGAAGCCGCATTTATAAATGGTGTATTTTCTTCTCCATCTTTAGCATTAACATCTAATCCTTTTTCAAGTAAATACGTAACAACTTTTATGTCTTTACTTCTTGCCGCTACAATATGTAAAGGCGTTATACCTTCTTTATTTGCAACATTTGGGTTTAATCCTACGTTTACCAAATACTCATAGGCATCAACGGTATTTGCTTTTCCTCTTGTGCTATAGGCTGTAAAGATAAAAGCTTGGTCTGTACCTTTTACTCCCTTTTCTATAAGCTTGTCCATTAGCTTAGTGTTGCCTGTACGTGCTACGTAATTAAAAATTCCGTTACCATTAGCATCTGTGCTTTTTACACTTAACCCTTTAGATTCAAAATATTTTACAACTTCTAAATCTGTGTCGTAAGGTGCTGCCAATAAAAGTGCATTGGCACCATCAGGATTTGTTTTAAATATCTGAGCCTTGTCTGCCTCAATAATTAAGTCATATACCTTAGTGTTTTGTTGACCTGCAGCTGCTGCAAACGTGATAATAGTGTTGCCTTTATCATCTGTTAAGTCTGTCTTAGCACCATTTTTAAGGAGATACTCAACAATATCTGTGTTGCCTTTATAAGCTGCCCAGAAAATATAGGTTCTACCATCGTGAGTTAATTTATTGACGTCATTACCTTTTTGAGACATTAAGTATACAATGCTTTCTGTTGGTGCATCTTGAAGTATGGAGTACACTACTCCATCGAAATTATTGCTATTAGCTTCTGATGGATTATTGCCTGCTTTAATTTGCGTCTTAATATCCTCCACAGAAGGTTTAGAACCCCAAAAATCGCGTTTTAAAAACATATTACTTTGTGCAGATAAAAGCGACCCAAAGATTATTGTGCAGATTACTGTGATTTTTTTTAATGTATTCATATGTGATTATTTCTTAACAAATGATTCTATGGTAGTATCAATATCTTTCTCTGCAGTCATTTCTTCATCAAATAAATGCTTATAAAGCACTTTGTTATCTACCTTTTCTTCTAATACTAAATCTTTATCTCTTCCGTAAACCTCATCCCATTTAGCTCTTACAGTTGCCCATTTATCAAAATTAGCTTTCCACCAATCTTGTGCTGCCTGGCAACGGCTATCCTCTACTTTTACGTAAGTATTATATCCTTTTTCGTGCGCCAAAATTACATCATCTTGTCCTTTTTCTCTAATGACTTTAGCATTATCTTGATCGTGTAACCAACCATATTCGGTTATCTCGTGACGATTGCCTCTCAAAGTAACATTATAGTCACTACGCTTAGTGTACTCACGTCTTGGTAATGGTGCTGTAGTTGTGTTTTCCCAATAGCTTTTACCATCTACATGCACCCAAGTTGCAGAACCTTCGTAACGTGGACTATCGTCTACCTGATACACTTT
>JASBSE010000322.1 GCA_030149115.1 Winogradskyella sp.
ACTTAAACATATGGATATGAAAAATGTCTCAAACCTAAAATTTTTAATTGCACTGACGCTTTGCGCTAGTATTGTTAGTTGTAAACGTAACTCTAACTCAGGCAATGTAGATAGTGCTACAGGATGGAAAATCAACGATAAAAACGGTGGTTTCCAGTACAATACAAGTTTTAAAGAACAAGAAACACCTCCTGGTACAGCATTTATTGAAGGTGGTACTTTTACAATGGGTAAAGTACAAGATGACCCAATGCACGATTGGAATAATACTCCAAATCAACAGCACATTCAGTCTTTTTATATGGACGAAGCAGAGGTTACTAACGTAAACTATCTGTATTACCTTCATTACTTGAAGAGTGTATATCCTCCAGATGATCCTAATTATGCGCTTATATATAAAGGAGCACTTCCAGACACTTTAGTATGGAGAAATCGTTTAGGTTATAATGAAATGATGACTGAAAACTATTTACGTCATCCTGGTTATGCTAATTATCCTGTTGTAGGTGTTAGCTGGATACAAGCCGTTGAATATGCAAACTGGAGATCTAACCGTGTAGCAGAAATGTCTTTACAAGATGCTGGCTACATAAAAAGAGATGCTCACTTAACAGACTTAAACGCAGAAAGCACTTTTGATGTAGACACATACATTAATGCACCAACTCAAACATATGGTGGAAATTCTGAAGTTTTAGAAGGAGGCAAAAGAAGACAACAAACAGATGCTGAAGGCAACCCTGTTAATGTTTATGCTAACAGAGAAACTGGATTAATTCCTGTAAAATACAGACTACCAACCGAAGCTGAATGGGAATATGCAGCTTTAGGTATGAGTGAATTAAGAAGCTATAACGTATATAGAGGTCGTAAAAAATATCCTTGGGATGGGCAATATACAAGATCTGGAAAGCGTGTAAATCGTGGAGATCAAATGGCTAACTTTAAGCAAGGTAAAGGTGACTATGGTGGAATCGCAGGTTGGTCTGATGACGGAGCTGATATTACTGCACAGGTAAAGTCTTACGAACCTAACGATTACGGTCTTTATGATATGGCAGGTAATGTTGCAGAATGGGTAGCAGATGTTTATCGTCCTATCGTAGATGATGAGTTTAATGACTTTAACTACTATAGAGGTAACGTTTATACAAAGAATGCTTTAAATGAAGATGGTACTGTAAAGATTGTTGAAGTAGACGAAATAGTTTACGACACTTTAAGTAACGGTAAAATAATAGCTCGTAATCTTCCTGGAGAAATTGCAAAAATACCTGTTGATGACGAAGACACTTATTTAAGAACTCAATTTGATAAGAGCGATAACAGAAACTTTAGAGATGGTGATAAGCGTTCTTCACGTTTATACAGAGATAGTTTTGATGAAAGTGATGATAGAATTGATGCTACAGGAAAAATGTACAACTCGCCTAAGCATACTGTTGAAGTAGATTCTGCAAGTGGTGGACTTATTAGACAATATGATAAGTCTAGCAGTAGAACATCTTTAATTAATGACGAAGTAAGAGTTTACAAAGGTGGCTCATGGAGAGACAGAGCATACTGGATAGATCCTGCTCAACGTCGTTATTTCCCGCAAGATATGGCAACAGACTATATTGGTTTTAGATGTGCAGTTTCAAGAGTAGGTTCTAAATCTGTAAAATCTCAAAAAAGACGTAACTAATAAAACGTTAAATAATATTGAAAAAGTCCTGATAAAATTATCAGGACTTTTTTATTTTTAGGCTTATGGAAATAGCATCTATTTATAAAAAGTTTGAAGCTTGTGCTTCTGTCTCGACTGATACAAGAAAGATCAATAGAGATGATATGTATTTTGCCTTAAAAGGTGATAATTTTGATGGTAACAAGTTTGTAAAGCAAGCATTTGAAAATGGTGCAAAATACTGCGTGGTCGACGATAGCAATTCCATTATAAATAACAACTGCATATTGGTAGATAATGTTTTATCTACAATGCAAAATTTAGCAAACTATCACAAAAAAGTAATTGAATTACCAATTATATCTCTCACAGGTAGTAATGGAAAAACAACAACAAAAGAACTAATTAGAGCAGTGCTTTCAACAACATTCAATGTTAATGCCACTAAAGGCAACCTCAACAATCATATTGGCGTTCCACTAACCTTATTATCTTTTACAAAAGACTTAGATTTTGGTATTGTTGAAATGGGAGCAAATCATCAAAAGGAAATAGAGTTTCTTTGCGGTATAGCACAACCAGATTTCGGATTAATCACAAATTTTGGAAAAGCACACCTAGAAGGATTTGGAAGTGAAGAAGGCATTATTAAAGGTAAGTCTGAACTGTATGATTATCTAAAATCGAATAAAAAAACTGTATTTGTAAACACAGACGATCCTAAGCAAACTAAACAGATTAGCGATTATCGAAATATAGTTAGCTTTGGAAAAGCGAAAGAAAACGATTGTACTGTTGAGTTTAAAAGCGCTGACCCATTTGTAAACTTAAGCTATAAGAATATTGAAATTAAAAGCCAACTCATCGGCGATTACAATTATGGTAATATTGCTGTGGCTGTAGCTATTGGTGAACACTTTAATGTGAAACCAGCAGCTATTAAAAAGGCAATAGAAAGCTACCAACCTAATAACAATAGATCTCAAATTATAAATAAAGGTTCATTAAAGATAGTTTTAGACGCTTATAACGCCAATCCAACTAGTATGCTGGCTGCTCTTAAAAACCTAAAACAGCTTAATACAGAACATAAACACCTATTTCTTGGAGATATGTTTGAACTCG
>JASBSE010000272.1 GCA_030149115.1 Winogradskyella sp.
ATAACGAAAGCACAACAATGTATAACCACAATTACGGCGGATTCGACTACGTCCGAATCCACTCGGAATTGCTAACGTCAGTGCTTAACCGAAAATTAACGCATATAAACCCGTAACTGACGGTTATACGAGACCGTTGTGCTTCATACCCAAAAAACTCTGAACAAATATGGAAATAAGATTGATTGCTACTCAAATTGGAGACCGATTAAAATATGATACTTCAGTAAATGAAATAAACAGAGTTGGACAATCTATATTGAAAATCAATAAAGAAAGCTTTATAAATAACTCAATTACTTCAGTTCGAGCTCAAGAAATTTATGATTGGATAATGACTTTGGGAAAAACGAGTCTGAATAAAGACGAAAGAACAAAGCGTTTAGTAAAATTCTGTATGGAATTAGCACCAGAAGAACAAAAAGGGAGCATTTCGCAATTCTTAATCGATAATGGTTGTGACTATAATTCAGTCAATAAAGACAATTTGAATGATTTTCATTCAAGAAACTATCATTCTGAAATTGTTAAACATTCTCAAAAATTATTTTTACAGCAAAATTATTTTCATTCAGTTTTTGAATCTGCAAAAGCTTTTAATAATTGCGTGAAAATAAAATCAAAATCGGACAGAGATGGACAAGATTTAATGATGTCTGTTTTTAGTTTAAATGGAGTTTTAAAATTAAACACAGGAATTTCAGACACGGAAAAAAGTGTCCAAGATGGAGTTAAATTTTTGACAAGTGGACTAATGCGAGCAGTTAGAAATCCGACTGCTCACGAGCCTGCTTTAGATTGGCCTATTAACAAACAAGAATGCTTGGATTTTTTAAGTATGATTTCGTTTTTATTCCATCAATTGGACAAATCAGTTTATTATGATGGATAAAGTACGAAAGCACAACACCGTGTATAATTCATTGCTAGTTATAGCCTACTTACGAAAGTCCTCGCGGACTTTCTATCTGTGATTTATTTGCTAACTTTAGTGCTTAAACCACGCAACGAAATCATACACAAACACGTTGGCAGTAATTTGAACCAAGCAATGATAGGATCTTTAATGCGAAATATATTTTATAAAAAACTGACTTCCGAATTAACTGAAATTAAGTTAACCGAAAGTGGATTTTCTATAAAAGAACCTTTTGGAGCAAAGCCCAAATTATTTAATTGGAAAGAAATTAATAGTGTTCAATTTTCAGAAAATCGGGATGAAGTATATTTTGAGAAAGCTGACAAAAAAATCAGTCTGAAAAATAATAACATTGGTTGGTATGAATTTATTCAAAATGTACCAACTAGATTTAAAGAATTTGATTTTGAATATGTATCTAAATTTATGAATTCCTTAAAAGCATGTGCAGTTTGCGGAATTGTTGCAGTAAGAGAAAATGAGTGTATTGTTTGCGAAACTATAACTTGGAATAACGAAGTGATTGAAAACGAAATTGAGTACATAAAATCAAAACAATCGGAATTATACTCTGAACTTATAAAAAGTGGAACAGAAATAAAAAAAGTGGCTGAACCTGAACACGGATTTAAAGCGGACAAAAACTGGAAACTATACATTTGAAAATAAAAAAACTACAGCCAACAATGTATAAATTCAATTGCTACTGAATTTCCTTTCGGAAATTCATACCAATTTGCTAAATTAGTACCAATCTTAAAATCCTGCGGATTTTAAGCCGCAACTGAAATTTATACGCTAACGTTGGCAGTAATGTAATCCAATTCACACTACACACTAACTGAATTATTTGTAAAGGACTTATCACCAAAGATTTTCTTTCTATGATTGATACCCCAATTATGCAATTCAAAAATGACTTTTTCTAGCGTTTTGGAATGTTCTGTTGGCTTATATTCTGTTCTTACAGGAAAACCATTTAAAACAGTTCTTGTAATCAACTGATTTTCTTCCAAATCTTTTAATTCCTTTGACAAAACTTTGGTACTTAACTTTGGAATACTTCGCTCTATTTCCCTAAAGTGCTTATTTCCTTCCCAAATAGAAATTAAAATTAAAAGTTTCCATTTTCCACCTATTACATCTAAAGTGTCTCTTACAGGTAACAAGGCGGACATACACTCTTTATGTTCCCTTTTTTCCATATCTAATAATTTTATGATTACCTTGAAGTAACTGATTACCTAAAGGTAGCTGATTACTATTGGTAATCAAAAATAGTTAATTTTGTCATATTATTAATAATAACAATTAAAAAATGAAAAACAAGATTCTTACTGCTTTATGTATTCTATTCGGATTAATGATGATTAATTCAGGATTAAACAAATTCTTCAACTATATGCCTATGCCTGAAATGTCTGAAGAAATGATGCAAATTATGGGCGGATTTATGACAATTAAATGGATTTTTCCGCTTGTAGCAATTATTGAAATCATTGGAGGTACTTTAATAGCAATCCCAAAAACAAGAGCATTGGGTGCGCTAGTAATTCTTCCTG
Source organism: Winogradskyella sp. (assembly GCA_030149115.1). GTDB lineage: Bacteria > Bacteroidota > Bacteroidia > Flavobacteriales > Flavobacteriaceae > Winogradskyella. The sequence goes on from JASBSE010000272.1 coordinate 2,482, forward strand.
TAATGGTAGGAATATTTGTTCATCATTTAATACACGACCTATCAGGAATTGGAATCTCATTAATACTATTCGTAATTAATATTTGGGCAATAGTTGCCAACTGGAATAAATACGAACCAATCATAAAAGGCGAATAGAAAAGAATAAAAAGAGAATTCTATTCTATGATTAGGAAGTAATTAAAACACTACTGCCAACACCGTATATAAAAAATAGCAGTTAAGAGCTAAACTTAAAGTTTATTTCTTTTCTGCTATCTTTGTTTAATAACGGAAAATTATCGCAATTAAATCTGCTACTTTCCATATACAAACACGTTGTGCTTCATTATGACCAACCACTAACCTATGATAAAATTCTTTAGAAAAATTAGACAAAATTTACTTTCAGAAGGAAAAACTGGAAAGTATTTTAAATATGCAATTGGTGAGATTATTCTAGTGGTTATTGGAATTTTGATTGCATTGCAATTGAATAATTATAATGATACCTTA
>JASBSE010000331.1 GCA_030149115.1 Winogradskyella sp.
GTCTACTTAATATTTTTTCAAGACTCGCTTTAGCTTTATCTAAAGCTTCTTGGTTGGTATCGTATAATTTCACAGAACAACCAGCAGTAGCCGCTACTTGAGCGATGCCACTTCCCATTGTTCCTGAACCGATTATTCCTATGTTCATATTTGTTTGTTTTGATGAGACCCTTCGACAGCGCTCAGGGTGACATTCAATTAAAATGGTAGATTTTTTAAGTCTACATTTCCGCCAGAAATGATAATTCCAACGTTCTTATTTTTAAATTCTTCTTTATTCTTTAAAACAGCAGCAAAAGCTACTGCACTTGATGGCTCTACAACTATTTTCATTCGTTCCCAAATGAGTTGCATAGCCTCTTTAATTTCATGTTCTTCTACTCTGATAATTTTATTTACCAAAGCTTTAATGATTGGAAAATTACGATCACCTAAATACGTTTTTAAACCATCTGCAATGGTATTTGTACTTTCATTTTTTTCAATCTGACCCGATTTTAAAGAGCGATAAGCATCATCGACTTCCATAGGTTCAGCACCCATAATTTTACAATTCGGAGCAAACTGATTAACAGCCAAAGCTGTACCTGCCAACAGTCCACCACCTCCAACTGGTGTTATAATTACATCAAGATTAGGTTGTTCTTCTAACAACTCCATTGCTGCTGTTGCATTACCAAATATCACTTCATCCTGATTGGATGGATGTAGAAACGACGCTTTAGTTTCTTTTTGAATTTTATTAGCCGTAAATTCTCTCGCTTCAGCTGTTGACTCACATTCTATAATTTCGCCTCCATAGGTTTTAACACCATTCTTTTTAGCTTGTGGCGCGTTTTCTGGCATCACAATGTATGCCTTAACACCAACTTTCTTAGCTGCTAATGAAACAGCTTGAGCAAAATTACCTGAAGAATGTGTAACAACACCGTTTTGTCTTTCTTCATCGGAAAGCGATAAAATCGCGTTTGCTGCACCTCTCATTTTAAATGCTCCCATTTTTTGAAAGTTTTCGCATTTAAAAAACACATTACAGCCTGCTATTTCATCTAATAATTGTGATGTTAACACAGGTGCTCTGTGAATAAATGGTTTTATTCTTTGGTGGGTTTGTATGAGAAGTTCTTTATTCATTCAAAATTTAGATTCCTGCCTTCGCAGGAATGACAAAACTTTATTTTCCTTTAAAAGTTGGTTTACGTTTTTCAACAAAAGCTGAAACGCCTTCTTCGTAATCTTCGGTTTGAGCTGCTTCTATTTGTAATTTTGACTCTAATGCTAATTGCTCTTCCAAATTATTGATTAAAGACTGATTGAACGCTTCCTTAATTTTTCCTAAAGCTAATGTTGGCATATTAGCGAGCTTTAAGGCTAATTTTTTTACTTCCTCTTCAAAACTTTCTAAGGGCAAAACTTTGTAAATCATTCCCATTTTTTCAGCATCATCGGCAGACACTTTATCGGCTAACATCGCTAAAGCTGATGCTTTTTGAAAGCCTATTAATCGTGGTAAAAAGAACGTTCCTGCGCTATCAGGTATCAAACCAATTAAACTAAAGGCTTGAATGAAGCTTACTTTTTCGTGTGCCACGACGATATCACAAG
>JASBSE010000334.1 GCA_030149115.1 Winogradskyella sp.
TACAAAAACTAACCTAGATAATTTAAAAGCGTCCTACGATGCATTAGAAAAAAATAGCTCTGCTGAAATTGCTAAAAATGCTAAAAAAAACAGAGAGCTTTTAGCGCAATTAGAAGCTAAAGAACAAGCTCTTGCTGCCGAAAATGAGCGTTTAAAAAAACTAAAAAAAGAACTTGAAAGCAGATCGCAACGTGTTGCAGAATTAGAGAGTGTAATTGCTGCAAAAGATGCCAACATGCGTGCTTTAAAAGATGCTATTTCTAAAGCCTTAACTAACTTTGAAGGTAAAGGACTTACCGTAGAGCAACGCGATGGTAAAGTTTATGTATCTATGGAAAACAAGTTACTTTTTGAATCTGGAAGTTGGTATGTTGGTGCACAAGGGAAGCAAGCCATAAAACAATTAGCAAGCGTTTTAGCAGACAATCCAGATATTGCCATTTTAATTGAAGGTCATACAGACAACGTACCTTACAAGGGCAATGCACAATTAAGTGGCAACTGGGATTTATCGACTAAGCGTGCGACAGCAATTGTAAATATTCTTAGAGAGAATAATGCTATTAACCCTGAAAACTTAACAGCAGCAGGTCGCGGAGAATATGCACCAGTAGCCTCTAACGACAGTGCGGAAGGCAGAGCTAAAAACCGCAGAATCGAAGTGATCTTAACTCCAAAACTTGATGAGATTTCAAAACTGTTGAATGATATTTAATTGTCACACCTGCACGGGTGGGAATTTTATCAAACAAAAACCTTAACATAGATTTAGACCTTTCGTGTTTTTACAACATGAAAGGTCTTCTTATTTTTGTAGTAGCATTGTCATTGCAAGCAAAGCGTCGCAATCTTTATAAAAACTGAAAAGATTAATTTAAAAGATTCCTGTCTTCACAGGAAATTAATATGAAATACACAACCTTACCAAACACAGATATAAAAGTTAGTAAAATATGTTTAGGCACCATGACATGGGGAAATCAAAACACTCAAGACGAAGGTTTTGCTCAAATGGATATGGCCTTAGACAAAGGTGTTAACTTTTTTGATGTCGCCGAATTATATCCTGTACCAGCAGAAGCAAAAACTTATGCAGAAACAGAACGCATTATTGGTAATTGGTTTGCTAAAACAGGAAACAGGGATAAGGTTGTTTTAGCCACTAAAATTGCTGGTCCTGGTGACTATACAGCTCACATAAGAACTACTGGTTTTAGTAAACAAGCCTTAAATGAAGCGGTAGATAATAGTCTAAAACGCTTACAAACGGATTATATAGATTTATACCAACTACACTGGCCAGAACGCCAAACCAATACTTTTGGTATTAGAGACTACAAGCACAACTCAGATGATAAGTGGGAAGACAATTTTAATGAGGTATTAAATACTCTAGATGGTATAATCAAATCCGGAAAAATTAGGCATATAGGATTGTCTAATGAGAAAGCTTGGGGAACCATGCGTTACTTGGAAGAATCTAAATACAATAATTTGCCAAAAATGATTACTATTCAAAATGCTTACTCTTTATTGAATAGAACTTTTGAAAGTGATTTAGCCGAAGTATCTCATAGAGAAAACATTGGTCTTTTAGCGTATTCTCCTATGGCTTTTGGTGTTTTATCTGGAAAATATATCAAAGGTTTAGATAATGAAAACTCACGTTTAAACTTATTCCCAAGGTTTGCAAGATATAGTAGTGCGCAATGTGCAGAAGCCACAAAACTTTACTTAAAAATAGCTGAAGATCATGGAATGACACTAGCACAAATGTCTCTAGCATTTGTTAACCAGAGACCATTTGTAACTAGCAATATTATTGGAGCTACAAGTACAATACAGCTTGAAGAAAATATTGACAGTATCAATATTAATCTGTCTGATGATGTGTTAAAAGCTATTGATGAAGTTCATGCAAGTATGCCAAATCCTGCGACTTAATTTTCAATAGTGGACAAAAAGGAATTTCAACATAGATTAATAGAATCGACTAGAAAGTTAATTGATTTCACAAGTAATTTAGTTAAAAATTCGATTTCTAATAATGTTGAATATATAATTGAGCCGAGTTCAAGATTGACGAGTGACCATTTAAATGATGATGAACTAAAAAGATTAAGAGAAATTAATGATATAGAAGGAAAGTATCAATACTCAGAACAGGTTGTGAATTTATTATATGATTCTGGATTAGTTCCTCTTTGGATTGATATGGAAGTCTACAAATCATCAAAAAAGAAAACCATTGTTAGGTTACTTTGCTCTAGAAGACTCCGAAATGACTCAGAACTAAATCATAAAGTTAGTGAATACCCTCCATTTAGCATTAAAGTAGCTTTACCGCCTTGGGCTAAGAAAGACGTAAAATTTAATATTAATTGGCGCCACAATAAAATAAAACGCTATTGGCACAAATTAACGTGGAAATGGCAATACAAAAGACGGATGAAAAGCAAAAAGTCTAATCGTAATTTCTATTAGGCTATTTCCGTATTCCTCCTATTTATTTCAACTATTATATTAGTGTTAATTCCTTAGCTAATCCTTAGGTTTTTTCTACCTTTGCGGCTCGTTTCAAATTAAGGCATTTTTTGCTATTTAAAGAGGTAGAAAATTATACATGTTTAAACTATTGACCACAGGATTTTGGGAAGGTGTTGCAAGGATTATCCTTCGTAATAAAATCTTTATTCTTTTAGTCATAATTGCGACAACTGTGTTCTTAGGTATGCAATGGAAACATATGCGCTTTACTTACACTGAAGCTAACATGTTACCTGATGATCATGAAGTTAACCTAACCTACAATAATTTCCTAGAAGTCTTTGGTGAAGAAGGCAACCTCATTGTTTTAGGAGTAAAAGACTCTAGTGTATTTACGGTTAAACAGTTTAATGCATGGAACAACCTTGCAGAGTCCTTTAAACCTTATGACGAAGTTGAAACTGTTCTTTCAATAAAAGATCTTCAAAAACTGGTAAAGAACAACGAAAAGAAACAGTTTGATTTAGTTCCATTCATAAAAGATTCGATATCTAGTCTTGATGAAATAAACAAACTACAAGAAGATCTTTTTAAGAAATATCCTTTTTACGATAACTTTTTATTTAATGCAGAGAACAAAACACTTCGAACTGCAATATATCTAAAGAAAGACATCGTTAATACGTCCGCCAGAAAAGATTTTATTATAAATATTCTTGAAAAAAGAATACAGGAATTTGAAGCAAAACATCCTAAGCTAGATGTTAAGGTGTCTGGTATGCCTTACATTAGAACATTAAATTCTCAAAACATTGTTGACGAAATTCCGATTTTTATTGGTGCAGCTTTGTTTGTGACTTCTTTAATTTTCTTTTTATTCTTTAGGTCCTTTAGAGCTACGTTTATATCACTAATTGTTGTTTGTATTGGTGTGATGTGGACCTTTGGAATCCTTGGATTACTTGGTTATGAAATTACAGTGCTTACGGCTCTAATTCCACCATTAATCATTGTTATTGGTATACCTAACTGTATCTTTTTAATTAATAAATATCAGCACGAGGTAAAGTCGCATGGTAACAAAGTAAAGTCGCTACAACGTGTTATTACCAAAGTTGGTAATGCTACCTTAATGACTAATGTTACTACTGCTTCTGGTTTTGCAACGTTTATCTTAACTGAAAGCAAACTGCTAAAGGAATTTGGCATCGTAGCATCGCTGAGTATTCTGGCTATTTTCATTCTCTGTTTGCTCATTATACCAATAATGTACACGTTTTTACCTTATCCAAAAGAACGTCATTTAGAGCATTTAAACAAACGTTGGATTAGTGGCTTTGTAGATTGGATGGAACGTATGGTGAAGCATAGAAGAATTACTATTTATGCAACAGCATTCGTGCTTATTATGGCGAGTATGATAGGTATCAATCAAATGAAAATATCTGGT
>JASBSE010000337.1 GCA_030149115.1 Winogradskyella sp.
CGCAATTGCAAAGGGAGGCAGTGGAAGCCTTACTTTTTATGAAATAACCATGTTAACTTTAATTTCATCAATCAAAGTAATTATTTTGAATTAGTCTTTAAAATTACTTCGCTGCCGACCTTTCTTATTGCAACAAACTGAGTGTATAATCTAAAATGAAATTTTATGAAAGTAAAAAATTATGCTTTGGTTCTGTTGTATTTATTTTTTGGATCTCAAATGGTTTTAGCCCAAGAAAAAACAATCACCGGAACCATCACAACCGAATCAGATGGAATGCCTTTACCAGGCGCTAATGTGATTGTAAAAAACACCTCTAGAGGAGTGCAATCGGATTTTGATGGTAAATTTTCCATCCGTGCAACAGAGGGAGATATCTTAGTTGTTTCTTATGTGGGAATGGAAACTGCTGAGATTGTAATTGGTAACTCTAATGTTTATGATGTTGCCTTAAAAGATGGAAGTGCCCTAGATGAAGTCGTTGTAGTAGCTTACGGAACACAGAAAAGAGAAGCTATTGTGGGTTCTGTTGCTGTGGTGAAATCTGAAGTTATCGAAAATCAACAGGTTACCTCACCACTGAGAGCATTACAAGGTACAGTAGCAGGTATTAACCTTATAACCGCAGGTGGTCAGCCAGGTAACAATCCAAATTTTGTTATTAGAGGTTTTGGAAGTTTTAATGGTGCTAATAGTCCTCTTATTGTAATTGATGGCGCACCGTTTACGGGTAATCTAAATACTATAAGTCAAGATCAGATAGAGTCCATTTCTGTATTAAAGGATGCTTCCTCAGCGTCACTTTATGGATCTAGAGCTGCAAATGGTGTTGTGTTGATTACGACAAAAAGAGGTAAGCGAAACACAAAAACTAGTGTACGAGTAAGAACTCAATACGGTGTTTCTAATCCTGCAGTTGGTATACATGATATTGTAGGTTCAGAAGACTATTTAAAATTAATGTGGCAAGCACTTAGGAATGATAATTTGTATAACCAAGGACAATCGCCAACCGATGCTGCAAGTAATGCTACAAATGCTTTAATCCCTACACTTGGTTATAACCCTTATAGTGTTTCTAATCCTATAGGGACGGACGGAAATTTAGTGCAAGGGGCTAATTTATTATGGCAAACCGATTGGCAAGATGCTGTCTTAAGAGAAGATGTGCCAAGGGTAAATCATAATATTAATGTTTCTGGAGGTACAGAAAATACCAACTACTTTTTCTCTGTTGATTATTTAAGTGAAGACGGTCCTGTAATTAAATCAGATTTTGAAAGGATTGCAACAAGAGTAGGTTTAGATAGTCAGGTTAATGATTGGCTAAAGTTAGGTATTACAAGTGGTTATTCTAGATCCTATTCTAATAACCCAGATCAAACGTCTGGTAGTACAACGCAAGCTATATCATGGATATATAATGTAAATGGGATTTACCCAATCTATGTAAGAGATGTAGATGGTAATATTATTTTAGATGATAATGGAAATAGAATATACGATCTTGGTAATGGTAATGGAAGACCAATAGGTCAGCCAGTAAACTTTAACAGACCAACTAATCAAGGTGAAAATATACTAGCATCTATATTGTTAGGAACTGAACAACGTATTAGAACTAATTACTTAGGATCTGCCTATGCAGAAGTAAGCTTTCTTAAAAACTTTACGTTTCGATCTACTTTAAATTATGAAAACTTTGTTTTTGATAGTCATAGTTTTGATGATGATGAGATTGGTGCAGCATCTGCTGTTGGAGGTAGAGTTAGCAAAGCCAGAAATGTAACTACAGGTTTAAATGCCATTCAAGCCCTTAATTATAAGACTACTTTAGCTGATGTCCATAATATCTCTATAGATGCAATTTATGAAGCAAACACAACAACGTCTGATACTTTTAGTGCGTCTGCGACTGGTTTCTTACCTGGTCAGGAAGAGTTAGGTAATGGTACAATTGCTGAAACGTTTGGTGGCTTTAGAACAGAAAGACGAATTGTTAGTATGTTGGGTCGTGTGGCTTACAATTATGATAATAGATATTTTATAGAAGGTTCAGTAAGACAAGATAAATCTTCACAATTTAATACAGAATATAATACTGGCGAATTTTTCTCAGTAGGTGCATCATGGAATGTTACAAGCGAAGCTTTTATGGAAAACGTGGATTGGCTGAACAATCTTAAACTGAGAGCATCTTATGGTGAATTAGGAAATATTAGTATACCAGGTGGTTTTTTCCCAACAAGCTTTTTGTTTGGTGGTGCCAATTTTGGTGGTGTTGTAATTTCTCCAGTTGAGGGGCAACCAGCTAATTTACCAGCAGGTACTTTGCCAGATCCTGCATTACAGTGGGAAACGTCTACTAACCTTAACTTAGGTATGGATTTTACCATTTTTGATGGCGCATTAACAGGTACAGTTGAATATTTCAAAAGGCGAAGTGAAGATTTAATACAAGATATTACAGCAACGCCTTCGCCAGGAGTACCTGTAGTTAGAGCAAATGCTGGTATTATAGAAAATTCTGGTTGGGAAGTAACTTTAAACAGTGATATATTTAATAAGAAAGACTTTAGCTGGAGTGTAGGTGGTAATTTTTCAGTATTGAAGAACGAAATCATTCAAATTTCTCCATTTACAGATCGTCAAGTTCAGGGTACAAAACTTTGGGCACCAGGAAATTCCTTGTTTGAATTCTATGTTAGAGAATGGGCTGGCGTAAATCCGGCAAATGGGGATGCTCTTTGGTATCAAGATGTCGTAGACACGGAAGGTAATGTTACTGGTAGAACAGTAACTAATGATTATGACCAAGCTACACGTTATGAAACCGGTAAAGAGTCACTTCCAGATATTCAAGGTGGTTTCAATACGAGTTTAAGATATAAACAGTTTGATCTTAGTGCATTATTTAATTTTAGCTTAGGAGCCTATTTGTTAGATACAGACTATTCAGGTTTAGTAAATAACTTTGATGCTATTGGAGCATCAGCGCATCCAGATAATTTTAATGCATGGTCTCAACCGGGTGATATTACTGATTTTCCAAGATTGACTACATCAAATAATAACTTCAATTCTCAATCAACAAGGTGGTTGTTTAAAAACGATTATTTACGTCTTAAGAGTATTACCGTAGGTTACAATTTACCAGAAGATGCTTTAGAAGACATAGGATTAACCTCAGTAAGGGTTTACTTCCAAGGAGATAATTTATTAACGTGGCAATCTCATGGAGGCATTGATCCAGAACAGGCATTTAATGGATTAACAGCAAACAGATCTCCATTACAAAGAACATTTACGTTTGGGACATTAATTCAATTTTAAAAAATATTACGATGAAAAATAAAAATAAAAAACTTAGAGTATTACTGCCATTGGTGGTTATGATCTTGGCAAGTACAATGTTGTCTTGTGAAAAGGATTATATAGAAGAGCCTTCGGACACAACAGGTGTTACTGATGAGTTGATTTTCTCATCTAGAGAAAACGCCCAGACTTTTGTCAATGGGATTCTGTCAAATTATAAAGGACAGTATGGTAGTGTAGATGCAGGTGGTTTATATGCTATGTATTTTGCTAGGGCTGTAAAAGGGAATGATGTCATTCAAGATTTTAATTGGTATACTTTCGATTACGGACACGAAAATAGAGAACCTAATTTTAGAAGAACGAATTTTACGTGGGATTTCAATTATGAGAATATCAACTTTGCAAACACATTAATTTTTGGGGTTAATAATAGTGATGCCTTAAGTGAAGAAGAAAAGCGAGAATTTGTTGCCAAAGGAAAGTTTTTTAGAGGCTTCCATTTATTTGAACTTGCATTAGAGTTTGCCCCAAACTACAATAATGATAGGAGTTTAGAAAGAATACCAATTTATACAACACCTACGTCATTAGAAACTGTAGGTGGTAATCCACCAGAACCAATGAATGAGGTTTATGGTCAAATTATTCAAGATTTGGAAGATGCAGTAGCCGATTTGCCAGATAATAGATTGGGTAAAAGCTTTATCAATAAAGCAGTAGCTCAAGCTGTTTTGGCAAGAGTTTATTCAGTGACTCAAGATGATTGGCAAAAAGTATCAGATATGGCAAGAAGTGCATATGGTGGAAATGCAAATCAGGCTGTACAATCCACAAATTGGGGATCAGGATTTGGAGATATGCAAGACCAAGAGTGGATTTGGGCAATGTTTCAAAATGGCTCGGACGAAACCAATTTTTTCTGGGGTCATGCAGCACCTATGTTCGATCATTTAACGCTTAGTTACAATGCGTCGTATATAGATCCAGATTTTGCTGCTGAATTTACCTCTACAGATGTTAGAAATACATTTATTGATATCTATGGGGTTTCTGCTACTACACCTTGGAGAGAGTTTGTGTCTACAAAGTACGCCTTTACGTTTGCCTCAGATATACCAATTATAAGAAAGTCTGAAATGGTTCTTTTTGATGCCGAAGCACAGTATCACTTAGGAAATATTCCAGAGGCTAGAAATTTATTGTTTGCATTGCAATCTGCAAGAGATCCTAATGCTACAATAACTACAAATTCAGGTCAGGCTTTACTCAATGAAATTCTTTTAGAACGAAAGAAAGAATTTTATGGGGAATTTGGTCCACAATGGTTTGATGCGAAACGCTACAACTTACCAATGACGCGAAACGATATTCATAGAATATCAATCGACGTACCAGCTGATAGTAATCTGTTTTTCTTAAAAATACCAGAGGATGAAATGGATTTAAATGATAATTACGCTGGCTTCAATAATATTTAATTAAAACCCAATAAGATGAAAAAAATTATATATACAACTTTGGCTTTGTGTAGTCTCTTTTTTGTTGCTTGTGATAACGAAATTGATACGGATGCAACAAGTGTTTCAGACTATGAATTTATAAGTTTTCAGGATGATGTTTTAAATTTTGAATTAAACCAAAGTGGTACATCAGAAAGAACCATAACGGTATACAATTCTAGAAAATCATCTTCTGATGTTACCTATAATCTGGAGGTTTTACCTTTAGAATTTAATGGAGGACAGGGCACAACAATAAGCTCAGATTATTATAACGTACCTAGTTCAGTTACCATACCAGCTAATGCTACTTCGGCTCAGTTTGATGTTACAATTACAGATAATGGTTTTGGTAGTGGAGATAGATTGGTTGTAGGATTTGCCGATGATAATTTGGCTTTAAATCCGCATCCATTGCGTATGGACATCGTTATTGTTTGTCCTGCAAATGAACTTATTTTAGATATTACCTTTGATAATTATGCAGAGGAGACGAGTTGGGAACTATATACAGATATAACTACAACTCCAACCCTAATTGCTTCAGGAAGTGGTTATGACGATCTAGATGATCAATCCATACAACAGCGACTTTGTATAGATAATGGTGATTTTGGTTTTGTAATCTATGATGCATATGGTGATGGTATATGTTGTAGTTTTGGACAAGGAAGTTATTCTCTTACAGTTAATGGAGAAGTAATTCGTCAAGGTGGTTCATTTGGTGCTAACGAAGTAACAACGTTTTCTTTGCCATAGGCACAAGCGGTTACATAGCTTTATTAATAAAAAATGCCCTTTTAAAAGGGCATTTTTTATATTATGTGTTTGTTGTTTTGTCGTTCTTTTTGTTGATAAAAATTCCACTGTAAAGCAACATTATCATCCCTGTTGTTACAGAGATATCAGCGACATTGAAAATTCCTGTTTTAAAAACTCCTCCTAAATCTATAAAAAAGAAATCGGTAACTTTTCCAAATACAATTCTGTCAAAAACATTAGCAATACCTCCACCTATGATACAACAAAATGCAATTAGACTTAAACGATCTAATTCTTTAGTTTTAATAATATAATACGTTACATAAATAAGTACTATTGTAGGCAGAATTAAAAGGAAAATCATACGAAGTGTAGGATTCATATCACTACCCATTCCTAGAAATGCACCTTTATTATAGACATTGGTTAATATAAATTTATCACCTATAAGTTCTATAATCTCACCAAGATTTATATTGGCTCTTACCAAAACCTTTGTGATCTGGTCTATAGCAATATTAAAAACGATAAGGAGAACTATAAAAACGTTTCTATTCAAAACAGAAAATATTAAGTGTTAGTTTCAAAAGTAGCGGAAGCTGTTTCTGCTTCTCTGTTAATTTTCTTTACTAAACCTTGTAAAACTTTACCAGGACCAACTTCTGTGAAGTGTGTAGCACCATCTGCAACCATTTGTTGTACAGATTGTGTCCAGCGAACAGGAGCTGTTAATTGAGAAATTAAATTAGCTTTTATTTCATTTTCATCAGTAACTGCAGAAGCTGTCACATTTTGATATATAGGACAATTAGGTTTGCTAAATGTTGTGTTTTCTATAGCAGCAGCTAATTCTTCACGTGCAGGCTCCATCATTGGAGAGTGAAATGCACCACCAACAGGTAATACTAATGCACGTCTTGCACCTTCTTCTTTAAGCGTTTCACAAGCTTTATTAATAGCTTCAACCTCACCAGAAATTACTAATTGACCAGGGCAATTGTAGTTTGCTGCAACAACAACACCTTCTGTGTTTTTGCATACTTTTTCTACAACATCATCATCTAAACCTAAAACAGCAGCCATAGTACTTGGTTGTAGCTCACATGCTTTTTGCATAGCTTGTGCACGCTGCGACACCAATTTTAAACCATCCTCAAAAGTTAGAGCTCCAGCAGCTACTAAAGCAGAAAACTCTCCAAGTGAGTGGCCAGCAACCATATCTGGTTTAAAATTATCTCCTAACGTTTTTGCTAAAATTACTGAGTGTAAAAATATTGCAGGTTGTGTAACCTTAGTTTGTTTTAGGTCTTCAGCAGAGCCCTCAAACATAATATCTGTGATAGAAAAACCAAGTATATCGTTAGCTTTCTCAAAAAGTTCTTGCGCTAGAGGGGAATTTTCATAAAGGTCTAAACCCATTCCTGAAAACTGAGCACCTTGACCTGGAAATACGTATGCATTCATGTAACTAAATTTTTAGTGCTGCAAAAATAGGAATATTTATCTTCTCTTATAAGTAATAAACGAAAATGCATAGTTATGGTCCTTGTCAGCTTCATGAGTAGTTTTAGAAACCTCTTTCCAGATGTTTGTGTCAACGTTAGGGAAAAAGGTGTCAGCTCCATTAAAAGAAGCATGCACTCTTGTTAGTTCTAACTTGTCAGCAAGGTTAATAGATTGTTTGTAGATTTCGCCTCCACCAATAATAAATGGTTGCTTATCTTTTCTCGCAGCATCTAGTGCATCTTCAAGATTATTAACAACAATAACACCTTCTGGTACTTTATAGTCTTGTTGTCTTGTGATAACAATGTGTGTGCGGTTTGGTAAAGGCTTTGGGAAGCTTTCAAAAGTCTTGCGTCCCATAATAATGTGGTGACCAGAGGTTAATTTTTTAAATCGCTTTAAATCATCACTAAGGTGCCAAATAAGGTCATTGTCTTTTCCAATGGCATTGTCTTCACCAGCTGCAACTATAATTGTTAATTCATTGGAGTTTTTTTTTTCTTCAGAAACCTCTGTTTTGGCTTCGTTATAAGCTTGTGACTGTGCTATTTTCTTTTCTTCTTTGAGAAATCCTTCTTTTAACTTGTCTATACGTTTTTGTTGTTGGTTAACAAGCTTGTCTAATTGTTGTTTTTCCCAGTCCTTTCCCATAAACTTATTTGTGATAAACACATTTATAAAATGGTAAACAAATAAAAATAACCAAATAAGAATAGCATAGACAAACCAATTAATTCCAGCAATAGTAAAATCCTCGCCAATACCAAGAACGGTGTTTGCAAGAATTAAGAAAACAGCACCTATTAGGAATAGCACAAAATGAATATATAAACGCTTCTTTTGTTTTATGCGTTTTTGAGCATTTTCTATGAGTTCTAACTGCTCTTTATCTATTGTAGAAACTTGTTTTTTCTTTCCAAACATAGTTGTAAAATTATCTGATAAAGATACTTCTTTTTCAGCAAAGGATTATGGCGAATATGGTTGAATTTACCTTTCTTATTTTCGAAAACGATATCGCTGATAATCAGATGTTAAGGATCTGTTTTGTTGTTGGTGATTTCATAAATTTCATAATGAATTAATATGTAGTTTATTAAAAAGTAAAGGCTATTTTATTAAAATGATAATTCTTTCATTTAAAGTATGTTAAACTGTATTTTCTGCTTTTTTCTTTTATACTTTTGAGCCATTATTTAAAACTATAATTATGGCAATTAAAAAACAGTATTTAAAAAGTAAGCCAGTATGTAAGGTAACATTTTCTGTTCCTGCAGAGGAGGCACAAAGTGTAGCAGTTGTTGGAAGCTTTAACGAGTGGAATACTGAAGCTACAGAATTAAAGAAATTAAAGAATGGTACATTTAAAGGTACTCTAGATTTAGAAAGTGATAACTCTTATGAATTTAGATACGTCGTTGACGGTAACTACGTTAACGATGAACAAGCAGATGCTTATGCTTGGAATGATTATGCAGGTGCAGAAAATGGTGTATTAAACTTATAATAACCCTTATTTAAGACAATAAAAGGCGTTTCTTTAAAGAGAAACGCCTTTTTGTTTTTAATCAATTACTTACTGCAAAAACTATTGGTATAGCGAAAGGAACTATAACAGGTTTACCACGCTGATATCCTGGCTTTTTTAGTCGAGGTATTTTCTTTATAACTCTTATCGCCTCCTTTTCAATTTCAGGATGAGGTCCTCTTGCGACGATATTTTTAACGCGTCCTTTCTTATCTATTTTAAACATAACATAAATGCGTTGTATGCCTGGTTTTAAGTTGTGTTTGGATGCAAGATTGGTTCTGAAATTCTCTGAAATTAATTGTGCCACCTTGTCATTCATACAGTTTTTTAAATCCTCATTACTCATGCTTTCATCACAACCTTTGTAAACAGGTACTTTTTCTATAATTTCATAAGGCACTTCACTTGGTGTGTAACCAAAAATTGGTACGATTGTGTCTTTTGTTTTGTTGAGATAAAACCCAAATAGTTTTCTGGTATTAAGAGCAACACCATTATTTTGCTTATCTAAAACAGGCTTAACTGTTGGAATACTATCGAGTAAATATTCTAGACCTTCAACTCTATTGCTGGCTGGATTAGAAATTCTTGAATGTCTCTTAACAACTTTCCCGTTTTCGTCATACAGTATGCTGGCGCTAACCGTTACGGTATCTTTTTTTGCTTCAAAGAAAATAGAATCTTTTAAAGCTTTTCTGTTAATATGTTTAGCCAAAAACTCATGAAAAGAAATCTCATAACAGCGTTCTAAATCTTCTGAATCTTCACAACCGTCATAAGCAATAAAAGAGCGTTTGTAAAAATCTTGTTTGGTCTCTTGAGCAGAGCATAAACTTGTGATTAGAATTAATGCAAAAACAGAACAAAATCTTTTCATAGTTTAGTAGTGATAAGTTATTCAGGAATATTGAAAACAATAGGAATGCTATACTTAACATCTACAGGTTCACTTCCGTAATAACCTGGTTTGTCAAATTTTGGAACTAAACCTATAACACGGATTGCTTCTTTTTCTAAAGCAGGATGAGGACCTCTGGCTGTAATACCTTCAACTTCTCCATTTTTATTTATGGTAAAGTTGACATATATTTTTTTGTTCCCAGGCGATAGACCAATATCTGAGGTTATGTTTGTGCTAAAATTTTCACCAATTAGTCTAATTATTTTACTATTCATACACTGCTTCAAACTTGTGTTGTTCGAGCTTGAATTGCACCCATTATAAACAGGAAATTCATCAATCTCTTTAAACGGCATATCTATAGAAGAATCTGGTTGGTACTTTTCTATTTTTAAAGTTCCGTAGTCATTTTCAATAATTTTATAATCTATTTTTACACCATATCGAACTGAAGAAAAGGAAGAATCTATTTTAGTTTTATCAAAATCGATTTTAGGGAATTTATGGAGCAAAGAATCTATAATTGCACGTTCTTTTTTGATTGTAAAGTAGGACTCAGTACCTTCTTTAATTAGACTTCCTGAAGAATCAAACTCAAAAAATAAGGTTTCACTTAAACGACCATTAGGGTTTATGTTTTTTAAAAAAACCAGATCTTTTTTTGTGATTTTCTTTGCAAAAAGAGAGAAAACGAGATAATCAAAAATATATTTTTTATCCTCAGCAGTATTACAACCTTCACAAAAGAGGATATCAAATTCTTCAACAGTTGAAACCTTTGCAGGAGGTGGTGCTATTTGGTTTTGATACTCGGAATAATCGTCTGTGTCGCTTTCCTGTTCTTGCGAAAAAGAATAGCTTAATGAAACGAAAAATAGCAGAGGTATAAGTAAATATTTCATGAATTAAAATTTATACAGCAACAACACCTTTAATATGTGGGTGAGGATTATAATCTTCAAGTGTGAAATCTTCGAACTTAAAGTCGAAAATGTCTTTTACATCTGGATTGATAATCATTTTTGGTAATGGTCTAATATCTCGAGATAGTTGTAATTCTAATTGCTCGAGATGGTTGTTATATATATGAGCATCACCAAATGTATGTATAAATTCACCTGGTTGGTAGCCGCAAACTTGCGCCATCATCATTGTAAATAGTGCATAAGAAGCAATATTAAAGGGCACTCCAAGAAATATATCAGCACTGCGTTGATAGAGTTGACAAGATAACTTGCCATCAGCTACATAAAATTGAAAAAATGCATGACAAGGAGGTAAAGCAGCTTTACCGTTGGCTACATTTTCTGCGAAAGATTTAGAAGTATCTGGTAATACAGAAGGGTTCCAAGCAGACACCAACATTCTTCTGCTATTTGGGTTGTTTTTTAATGTTTCAATAACTTCTTTAATCTGGTCTATCTCTTCACTTGCCCAATTGCGCCATTGGTGTCCGTAAACAGGTCCTAAATCTCCGTTTTCGTCTGCCCATTCGTTCCAGATTCTTACACCATTTTCGGTTAAGTAGTTAATATTAGTATCTCCTTTAAGAAACCAAAGTAGCTCGTATATAATAGATTTAAGATGTAATTTTTTAGTAGTTACCATTGGAAACCCTTCGCTTAAATCAAAGCGCATTTGGTAACCAAAAACACTTTTGGTACCTGTGCCAGTTCTATCCTCTTTTTCGTTACCGTTTTCTAATACGTGTTTTACTAAATCGTGATATTGTTTCATGCTCACTTCCTGCAAGAACAGGAATCTCATTTAATTAAACTTCATTTTTTTAGTGAAATGCATTCCGCATAATCAAAAACGAAAATAAAAAAAAGCTTCAAAACCATTGATTTGAAGCTTTATATAATATAAAAAGTTATTAACTGAAATTACCCAATTATCATACCGGCAATTGTAGCTGATATTAATGAAGCAATTGTACCACCAATTAAGGCTTTCATACCAAATTTAGATAATTGCTTACGTTGTCCTGGTGCTAAAGATCCAATACCACCAATTTGAATACCAATAGAAGCAAAATTTGCAAATCCACATAGCATATAGGTTGCCATAATGATAGATTTCTCATAGGTAAGGTGTGTGGCACTTGAGATATTCTTTAAATCAGCCAGCTGAATGTAACCTACAAATTCGCTTGCTGCCAATTTTATACCTAGCAATTGACCCATTAACATCATATCTTCTTTTGCAACACCAATTAACCACATAAGTGGAGCAAAAAGTGTTCCTAAGATAGCTTCTAGGGAAAAGGAACTGTAGGGTGAATTTTCGGCAATCAGAGAGTTAATTCCTGTAAATCTGCCAGTAATTAGTAAAATGTAGTTTAACATGGCAATAAAAGCTACAAATACTAATAGCATAGCTCCTACATTTACGGCCAATCTTAATCCTTCTGTCGTTCCATTAGCAATCGCATCAAGTATATTCGACCCGATTTTTTCTTGTGAAACAGCAACATCTGTTTTGATAGTCTCTGTTTGTGGGTATAATATTTTTGAAATGACAATAGCACCAGGTGCTGCCATAACTGATGCTGCGAGCAAATGCTTTGCATACATTAATCGCATAGCAGGATCATCACCGCCTAAAAAGCCAATGTAAGCAGCCAATACTGCGCCAGCAACGGTTGCCATGCCGCCAATCATGACTAATAGAATTTCGGACTTATTCATTTTTTCTAAATAAGCTTTAATCAATAATGGAGCTTCGGTTTGCCCTAAGAAAATATTTCCAGCTACACTAAGACTTTCTGCTCCGGATATCTTGAGAAGTTTGGATAAAAGCCACCCGAAAGCCTGAACAACTTTTTGAATAATACCAAGATAAAATAATACAGAAGTTAATGCAGAAAAGAAAAGTATTGTTGGTAACACTTGAAAAGCAAAAATGAAACCAAAGGTATCCATATCTACTACTAATCCTTCAAATAGAAATTGACTTCCTGCTTTTGTGAAATCAAGAACTTTAATAAAAACTTTCCCTATTGTTTCGAAAATAGTTTTTATAACTTCAACTTTTAAAACACCTATGGCAATTACCAATTGAAAAGCTAAACCAATTCCAACAGTTTTCCAGTTTATAGCTTTTCGGTTGCTACTAAATAGAAAGGCAATAACAATTAGTGTAAACATACCTAGAACACCTCGCCATAAACTATTAAAAGAAAACCCTTTACTTGGTTTTATTGTGTTTTCAGAGTTGTTAATTGTAGTTAATGTTTCTGCAACCTCACTTTTTTTATAATAGGGATCCCAAAAACTATACTTAGTCGATTTTTCTATAAAAACGAGAGTAGAATCTGTGAACTCACGAACTTTATATTTTCTGATGGTATCTTTTGGTGTGTTGTAATAAAAAACTAAAAGATTATTTTGGAATGTGTAATGACCAGATGCTTTAAGACTATCTTTGCTTATTACTTTATAAGTAAAGTCT
>JASBSE010000356.1 GCA_030149115.1 Winogradskyella sp.
AGGGAAGGTTTAAAAATTACTTGGGATTACTTTAATTAGTACAGCAAATACTCCTGTCTTTATTATAAAAATTCTGAATAAATAGTATATTAGCAAGACTAATTAAAACACGCTAAATTGTTGAGCAATAAGGAAGATGAATGGCTATATACCATCTCTGCAAAGAGAAAACTCATCGACTTCAATTTTAAAGAAATTTGGCGTTATAGAGATTTATTGTTTCTGTTTGTAAAACGCGATATTGTAACGCTTTACAAACAAACTATTTTAGGGCCTCTTTGGTATCTAATTCAGCCTTTATTTACTTCTGTAATTTTCACTTTAATATTTAATAATTTAGGTCAAATAAAAACAGGGAGTGTACCTCCTTTTTTATTCAATCTAGCAGGTATTACAGCTTGGAACTATTTTAGAGACTGTCTTAATAACACTTCGAGCACCTTTACAAAAAACCAGAATATCTTTGGTAAGGTTTATTTTCCAAGAGTAATATTACCAATGTCTATTACGATTTCCAATCTTTTAAAGTTTGGTATTCAGTTACTGATTTTTATAGGATTTTTTGTCTATTACTACTCGACAGGTTACAAATTAAGTATAAACTCTAATATTGTATTATTTCCAGTTTATGTGGTTATTATGGCAATGTTAGGTCTTGGTTTAGGTATGATTTTTTCATCCCTTACCACTAAATATCGAGACTTAACGGTGTTGTTAACTTTTGCAGTACAACTACTCATGTATGTGTCTGCCGTGCCATACCCAATGTCTGAAGCTAAATCAAAATTTCCGCCATTGGTAGCAAGTATTGTAGAATATAATCCTTTAACGCAAATTATGGAAGGATTTAGATATATGCTACTTGATATTGGTGAATTTAACTTCGTTAGATTTTTATATACATTAGGTATAAGCCTGTTTATATTTTTAATTGGATTAGTTATTTTTAATCGTACCGAAAAATCCTTTATTGATACCGTGTAGAAGATGTCTGAAGTAATCCTAAAAGTAGAACATATAAGTAAGCAATACAGGTTAGGTCTTGTAGGTACAGGAACACTTAGTCATGATCTAAAACGTTGGTTTTATAAACTTAGGGGAAAAGAAGATCCTTATTTAAAAATTGGTGACACCAACGACAGAAGTAAAGCCGCAGAGAGTGATTACGTTTGGGCAATTAAGGATATTAATTTTGAAGTTAAACGAGGAGAAGTTTTAGGTATAATAGGAAAAAATGGAGCAGGTAAATCTACATTACTCAAAATACTCTCTAGAGTTACTAGTCCAACTACAGGTCAGATAAAGACTAAAGGACGTATCGCGTCGCTGTTAGAAGTAGGTACAGGCTTCCATCCAGAGCTTACAGGAAAAGAAAACATTTATCTCAATGGCGCCATTTTGGGAATGACCAAAACCGAAATAAAAGCTAAAGAACAAGAGATTATAGAATTTTCAGGATGTCAACGTTATATAGATACTCCAGTGAAAAGATACAGTTCCGGTATGCGTGTGCGTTTAGCCTTTGCAGTAGCAGCATTTTTAGAACCTGATATTTTAGTGGTAGATGAGGTCTTAGCAGTTGGTGATGCAGAGTTTCAGAAAAAGGCCATTGGTAAAATGCAAGATATCTCTAAAGGAGAAGGTAGAACGGTGTTATTTGTGAGTCATAATATGGCTGCTGTACAAGATTTATGTTCTCGAGTAATAGTGTTAGAGCATGGAAGGACAGTTTATGATGGTGAGACTCAAGAAGGAATAGATTACTACTTAAATAATAGTAAAGTTTCTAAAGGTTTTACGAATTTTGAGATAAAACATAATGTATTTAAAGCTAAGTTTAAACGTTTCGAAATTTTAAATACCTCACGAGGTATTACATCAAGTTTCAACTCAGGTGAAAAAATGGTGTTTAAAACTTATATAAATGTCACGCAAGAGTTAAGGAACCCAATTTTTAGTCTAAGGATAAGTGATGCTAATAATATTAGCATCATTGCATGGCGCAGTAATGATTATGTAAATGAGCCATTGGATAAAAACATAAATAATAGTTTTATCATTGAAATTGAAACAGATAATTTGTTTCTTTTAGATAGTGTTTATAAAATTTCTATGAGTTTATTAGATGGTAAAGAGTTATTAGATTATGCGGATAAATTCATTTCTTTTGAAATATTACCTGATAAACCCAATGATAAATTTTATTCCATTACAAAAAGAAAAACTTATAACAGTGTTTTATTTACAGAAGCTAATTGGCAGATAATAAGTGAAAAGTGATGAAAGATTATACCAAATTAAGAATAGGTGAAAAGAAAATATTTTGGAAGAATAATCCAGTAAATGGTGAAATCGAAATTCTAATAGATGGTATTAAATCATTTAAAATGTATAGTGAAAATGATGATACCGTTGTTAAGGAGTTATATTGGACAGGTTTTAAGGGGTGGGAGCTTACTAGTCTTTTACTATGGAATAGTCTAGTAAATAAATTATCAAGTGGATTAGTTTATGATATAGGTACTTATTCGGGAATATATACTTTAATTGCTGCAAATAACGCAAAGAATAATGAAATACACGCTTTTGATATACAAAACAAATGTATAGATAGAGTGAAGAAAAATTGTTTGATAAATGAATTCAATAATATTTTTGTTAAACAAGCAGCTTGCACTGATTTTAGTGGGAAGACATCATTTTATTTTTATGAAGAAGAAGGAATAATGACATCAATAGCTGGTTTACTTCCAAATAAAGTAAATAATCTTAAAATGGATGTAGATGCTATTAAGTTAGATGATTACAATAACAATGAAAAAGTAGAACTAATTAAAATAGATGTTGAAGGTGCTGAAATAAGTACTCTTAGAGGATTAAAAAATACTTTGACTAATTTTTCTCCAGATGTTTTAATAGAAATAAATAATAAAGCAGACATTAAAAATGTGAAAAAGATGTTTCCGAGAGGGTATAACATATACGATATCGATGAAACTGAATTACAACTAAAACAAATAAAATTGTTTACCAAACTTAGTCGTCATAGAAATTATTTATTCACAAAAAAATCCAAGAAAACGCTAAAATCTCTTTTTTCAGGAAGAGTCATTTAAATAACTACTAATTATGAGTGTTTGTATTGTATCAGGACGTTATCCAGAGACACATTTTAAATCTTACATAAATCATAAGATTTATGCAGACCAACATGGTTATACTTACATTCATTGCAATTGGCCAACGACTAACTCTAATACATATTATAACAAAGTCACCTATGTTTTAAGTTACTTAGACCACTATGATTATATTGTTTGGATCGATGATGATGCTTTTTTTTATGATTTAAAAAAAGATATTATGGAGTATGCTCCAAAAGGTGATAGTTTTATATCTTTTTGTAAAAGTCCAACTTTTAAAGACATAAAAACAGTTTTAAGTTCAGGTCAATTTGTAGTTAGAAGTAGTGAGCTTTCTAAGCAATTTTTTAAAGCAGTTTTGGCTACAGACCTCAATAAAGTTAAGGCATGGTGGAAAGATGAACTTGGCTTTTTTTCTAATGGAGACCAAGATGCAATGGTTTATTTGCTTTTGGAAAGTGAGAAGTATAAGAGCAAAATGGATTTATATGACTATCAGCATTTTAACAGCAGATATGAGAATCTTTTTATAGAAGATCTCCATAAACCATTTGTGCTTCACTTTACTGGTAGAGGACCTATAAAGCAAGCTAATTTAAAAGCAGTACAATCTCACTTTAATCTTCATCCTTCACTAGTTGAGAATTCAATTTTAAAGAATTATAATATAAAAATCCAAGATGATTATCTGGTTGCTAAACAGAAGAGAAGTCTAAAAACTAAATTATTGAAGGTAAAAGATAGGCTGAAAAAATGATAAATGCATTAAAAAAATACAAGGCATATCATTTGTCACCTAAGGTTTTAGCATTCTTAATTAAATATAAATATACCTTTAACCCTAGTTTAGTAATACATGATGAAGTAAACTATTTAGCAATAAGAGTTTATGATAGTGTATCAAGGTCAATATTGGCATTATTACTAATATGGCAAGATGATAAGGAGGAGATTGTCACTATTAATTTAACCGATTTTTTTAAAGAAAAATTGAACTTTTCTAAAGTAGCAGACCCCAAATT
This sequence comes from Winogradskyella sp., assembly GCA_030149115.1. Taxonomy (GTDB): domain Bacteria; phylum Bacteroidota; class Bacteroidia; order Flavobacteriales; family Flavobacteriaceae; genus Winogradskyella. The sequence continues at coordinate 4,166 of JASBSE010000356.1, forward strand.
ATTCTTAATGGAAGGTCAAGTATATGGCTCTTTTAATACAGGTCATGCAACAGATAAACCAAACGAATTAGCACTATTTCAGATTAATGGATATAAAATAGAAAACTATTATTTGTGTAACTACAATGAGAGAATGCGAACAGAGAAAAATTGGGCGTTTTTTTATAAAAATCAAACCCTGTTTGCACTCTACAGTTTAGAACCATTAACTGTTTTAAAGGCAGAAACTATTGATAAAGACCAAATAGTTTTTAAAAAATACTTTGAAGATAAAACACAGAATTATAAAGACCATTCTATAGGCACGCCATTGATTGAATTAGAAAATGGTTACGGGTTTATGGCTCATAAGAAATACTATCGAAAAAGAAAACGTCTTTATCTAGGGAAACCTTGTTTGTTTAATTTTGAGAATGGGTTTAAACTAAAGGTAAAACGTCAGTTTTATTTTCATTCATATAAATCTTTGCTTGGAGAAAAGTTTAAGTTTAATAAGAATTTAATTTCCTGTACATATTTTTCAGGTATATGCAGAAAGAAAGATAAACTAATTTTAGGTTATGGTATCAACGATATTGATTGGAATATTGTTGTACTAAATAAAAACAAATTATGGCATTAAGAACATATTATTGGGAGAGGAGAAATGCTAGCCTTTTAAAATATTATAAGAACAAATTTAGGCATCCTGAAAGATTTTATTTTAGGTATGGTAATGCAGGTGATATGTTTAACGCAGACTTAATTAAATACTTATACAAAACCGATCCTGTAAATATTTTAGAAGAAGGTAATAGGTTACTTTTAATAGGCTCTATAATTAATCACCTAAAAGAGGGAGATATAGTTAATGGTATTGGATGGAAGGGTAATGATGTTTCTCACCTATCCTCAGAAATAGCCTCGTCTAAAGTTTATGGTGTTAGAGGACCTCTAACAAAATCGCTGTTCGAAAAATATAATGCAGACTTATCAGAATTAAAATTTGAATATGATCCAGGGCTTTTAATCAAGGAAGTTTACGATATTGATTTGGAAAAGAGTGAAGATAAATATGTGAGTTTTATACCTCATTTTAGAGATGAATTGGTTTATAAAGGAAAGTATCCTAAGAACATAAAAGTTATAAACATTGACGACAAGCCTCATAACATTGCTAAGAAGATTTTAAAATCTAAAATTGTTTACGCATCGTCTCTCCATGGTATTATTTTTAGTCATGCGTTAAATAAACCATGTGTTTTTGTGGCACCTCAATCTGAAGAGCCAATATTTAAATATGAAGATTACTATTTATCTGTAAGCAAAGATTTACCACAACCTGTTAAGGATATTCATTCGGTTAATTTTATAAAGGATAAAGCAACGATTTTGGATAGAGAAATTACTATGAACGATTTTTACTTTCCAACTGTTGAAGAGCTTAAAAGTAGAGAAATCATATTTTAAACACAATTGTTGATTTTATTAATTGAATTTCTATAGAATAACCTACATGTATGAGTAAAAAAATATATTATATAAATAGGTATGATGCTTCTAAAAGAAAACAGATTAGAGAAAACTCTGGTTATGAACAGATAGTAAAGTACAATAGTAGGTTTATTACGGTTACATCTAATAAGACTTTGAGTAAGCTTTTAATTAAATTATTAGGTAAAAACAAACCTGCTGATTATATCACATTAACTGCTTGGCAAGAAATTAAATTATTTTTCCTTGCTCTTTTTACAAAAAGACCTGTTTTATACCTTTATGCTGATAAAGATGCTTTGTTTTTGCCATATTTAAAAAAACTTCTAGGTTTAAAAGGACTAAGGCTATATGGTGCTTTACATTGGCCAATCCAAATAAGTGAAAATTATGCGTTTTATAAGTATAATTTAAAATCGCAGTTTAATGGTATTATTACACTTTCAGAAACACTTTCAAAAGAGCGATATAGTAAGGTACAAGTTATACCACACGGAATAGATTTAAATTATTGGAATTTTAAGGATACTGGTCAATATAAAAACTATTACTTGGTTATAGGTGTAAGTAATAGAAATCATGAAAAACAGATAAGCATCATAAAAAGTATTCTAAAATTTGATGCCACGGCAAAGTTTAAGATATTAATAAGTAACAAAAAAGTAAGAAATCAATACGCTAATATCATAAATGCAGAAATTATAGCGACTAGAATAAATGATGACGAACTTAAAGCCTTATATTCATCAGCTAAAGGAGTGATTTTGTTTCAAGATTATTGTTTGGCATCAAATGTAGTATTAGAGTCTATGGCTATGGGAGTACCGATAATTGCGAATAATGTCGGTAATATAAGCGACTATTTAGGTGAGGACTATCCACTTTATATAGATCATAAAGATGATATGAATAAGTTAGAATCCTTCATAACAAATGAAAGCTTTAGAAGTGAGATTTCTAATTTATTGATAACGAAAAGAAATAGTTTTGCGTGGGAACAAATCGCTAATAGATTAGTGAATTTTATTAATTCTTAATGTAATTTAAGTGAATAACAAATTAACAGAAAGAGAATATTGGGAATCTTATTACAATAAGAAATTTGCTAAAAAAAATAGCATCATAAGTGTATGTTCGTTTTATGATAAATATTGGAATTTGTTATTTGGAGCTAAAGATAATTCTCAAAAATCATTAATAGAAATTGGAGGTTATCCAGGACGTTACCTAGCATATTTAGCAAATAAATATAAAGTTTCACCAACTTGCTTAGATTTTAATTCAGATGTTTCTCAAATAAAGAAAGTATTTGAGATTATGGAAGTTGATTCTTATGATATCATAATCGAAGATTTTACAAAGCATTCAACATTAAAAAAATATGACTATGTAATTTCAAATGGTTTTATAGAGCATTTTAAGGATTACAATAGTATTATGGATAAGCATTTAGATTACCTAAATGATAATGGTAAAATGCTAATTATGATTCCTAATATGAGAGGTTATATTAGATTTTACAAATGGTTGGTAGATTATAAGAATTTAAAAATCCATAATCTAAGAAGTATGAAGCTCAAGGTCTTTAAAGATTTTGCTGAACGCAATAATTTAAAGATTGAGTTTCTTGGATATTATGGTGGATTCCCAATCAATGTTCATCAAAAACTAAATAGCTTTCAAAAGTTAATATTTAGAGGACATTATTTTATGTTCAAAAGGTTTTTCAATTCATATTTAATGAAAAATCCATCTCGTTTTTTCTCTTCGTCTATAATTGCTGTATTTGAAAAAAAATAATCATGTGCGGATTCCTAGGTGAAATATCGTTTTCAAGTGAAGTAACAGAAATAGAAACATTTAAGTCGTTACTCGCTTTATCGTACAGAAGAGGGCCAGATTCTACCAAAACAATTACTGAGAGTAATTTTCAGCTTGGGTTCAATCGTCTAGCACTTTTAGATTTAAGTTCAGCAGGAGATCAACCAAAGGTTAGTCACTCTAAGCGATACCATTTAGTCTTTAATGGTGAAGTTTATAATTATCAAGAATTAAGAGAAAAATATAATTTAGAAAACTTAAACTCTTCTTCAGATACAGAAGTTATACTAGCACTTTTAGATGTAATAGGTATAGATAAAACTCTAAAAGAACTCAATGGTATGTACGGTATTGCTGTCGTTGATACAAAGGATAGTTGTCTTTATTTAGCTCGCGATTTTGCTGGTATAAAACCGTTGTTTTATGCAAAAAATGAGAAAGGAATTGTATTCGCGTCTCAGTATAATCAGTTATTTAAGCATCCATGGTTTAAGGATAGTTTAGAGTTAAGACCAGATATTGTTAAAGAATATTTCGCATTTGGTTACATGCAAACACCAAATACAATATTCAAGAATATGTTTCAGGTCAATCCAGGAGAATATTTGCGTTTTAACTTTGAAGGGGATATTGACACTTTTGAAATTTTGAAATTTGGAAAGTCCTCTCATAAAAAGGATGGTTACAATTTAAAGTCTTTAAAAAAGAAGTTACTCCATGCCATAAAACTTCAATCTCATAGCGATCGGTCTTTAGCTTCTTTTTTAAGTGGAGGTATAGATAGTTCTTTGGTTGTGAGTTATGCTAAAAAGGTTAAATCAGATATTGAAGCCTTTACTTTAAAAGTAAATGATAAAAAACTCAACGAAAGTGACTTTGCAATTGCTTATGGTAAGCATCTAAATGTTAAACATAGAATTGTGGCGGCTGAACCAGAAGAAATTTTAAATATTGTAGATGAACATTTTGAAGCTTTTTCTGAGCCTTTTGGTGATTTTTCCAGTATACCAACATATATGGTTACTAAAGAAGCGAAAGTATATCATACAGCAATGTTGTCGGGTGATGGTGGAGACGAGTTGTTTTGGGGTTATCCTAGAATGTATGATTTTTTGTTAAAGCGTCTTTGGTTCAAAATGCCCTTATTTTTAAGGAAAAACCTTGTTCGCATAACTAATAAGTTAGGATTTACAGATACAAGAGCTCCTTTCTTTAAAGACTTGAGTACATTTTGGATGTATAAACATATTATGCTACCAGAAAGGTTAATGAACAATGCTTTCAAAAAAGCGTTCTCTAAAGAAATGCTTAGTATTTATAAGGTAAAGCCTAATACAAAATCGAGAGGGTTGCAGAATTTTTTAAGGTGGAATGAGTTTTATGCTCACATGCAACGAATTCTCATAAAAGTAGATCGCACAAGTATGCACAACAGCCTAGAGGTAAGAGTTCCTCTACTTGATAAAAATGTTATAGAAGAAGCTTGGAGGTCTCATTTTAAGATTAATAAACTTAGAAATTTAAAACTTCCTTTAAAACAAATCGTTCAAGAAGAAATCCCAGCAGATTTGTTGATGCAAAAGAAAAAGGGATTTAGTGTTCCTATTGAGCATTGGTTTAAAAATGAACTAAAAAAAGACTTAGTAGAAAAAACATTAAAAAGAGAATTATACGGTAATGAATACTTTAATCAGCAAATGATTAAAGATTATGTAAATCACTTTTTAGAAGGAAAACATAATAATGCTTGGGGAATTTGGCATATCTATGCTTGGCAAAATTGGGCAATAAAATCTGGTTTGATTTAATGTATGAATAAATTAAGTATTCTAATTTTTGATGGATCTGAAAAGAAGTCAACCTTTATAAATAGGCTTATAAAAGGTTTAGTTAAGGATGGTCATAAAGTGACCGTTGCAGAATTTCATTCCGATAAAAAAAATAGAATAACAGGTGCAACTTATATTAATCTAGGTTCTGAAAGAAAGAAAATCAAGTTAATCGTAAATAGTGGAAAATTACTTCTTCAAACATTATTTAAAACAAGCTCTTATAGTCGGTTTTCTAGTTTAATATCAGGGTTTATAAAATCTGATGTTAATTCAATCAGAAAAGTCAATTTATTTAATGCTATTTTAAAGACTAAAGCTGATGTCGTCCATTTGCAATGGTTATCCCTTTTGCCATTTTGTGAAGAATTATTAGATAAAGGTCTGACCAAGTTTGTGTTAAGTCAAAGAGGAACGCATATAAACGTACGCCCTTTTATTGATGAAGATAATTATAACTATTTAAGAAAAATATTTGCTAAGATAGATGGATTCCATTCAGTTAGTAAGGCTATGAAGCAAAAGAGTAAACTTATCTATTCTGATGATAATAAAATTGATGAAGTTGTATATTCTGGTTTAAATATCAACAACATAGATTTTAATACAGAATACTCAAAAGGTGAAACTATTAAATTATTGTCTGTTGGTAGACCTCATTGGATTAAAGGATACACAACTATGATGCAGGTTTGTAAAGAGTTAGCAAATATAAATTTGGATTTTAACTATACTATAATAGGCGCAAACAAAAACAATGAAGAACTTTTATATTTAATATCCCAAAATAATCTCAGTGATAGAGTACATTTAAAATCTAAAATATCTCAAGAGGAAGTTTTTCAATTAATGAGGTCGTCTTCTGCTTTGGTGCTTCCGAGTTTAGAAGAGGGTATTGCTAATGTTGTCATTGAGGCTATGGCTATAGGTTTGCCAGTAATTAGTGCCAATTGTGGTGGTATGGCAGAACTGGTAGAGGATAATAAATCTGGTTATTTAGTGCCTGTAAATAATAAAAAAGCACTTGCTGATGCCATTATTAAATTTAGCAAAGAAGATCCTGAAAAAATAAATGTATTAAAACGAAATGCTAGACAGAAAGTAGAAGTTCAGCACAATACTTCTAAGATGGTTGAAGACATGGAAAAATTATATTACAAATGCTTAAGCTAATTGAGTGAAAACTTTAAAAACTGATATCATCCCCAAAAGTCAAACCTTTGCTAAGGTCAAAGGAGAACACACTCTAAATTATGAAGCTATATGTATATTTACAACGATTGGTTTTTTTCTAGATGAGGATACGTATTTTAAAGATGAGGTTTGTCTAAAGCCAGGTACAATTAATACTATTGATGAATCTGGTTATTTGGTGAAAAGTGAACCTTGGTTTAATTGGCATTACTCACCAAGAGATATCAGTTTTGATGATGCTCTTAACGAGTTTTCTGAACTTTTTGAATCTATTATAGACCAACAAGTAGGAGACAAGAAAGTTATATTGCCACTATCAGGAGGATTAGACTCTAGAACACAAGCGGTAGCTTTAAATCATCTTGACAAGAATGTTGAAGCTTACAGTTATTCATTTGAGAATGGATATAATGAAGCCAAAATCTCCAAGCAAATTGCTGATGCTTGTAATTTTTCGTTTGAAGCATTTAAGATAACCAAAGGGTATTTATGGGACAGTATAGAAGAATTGTCTAAAATAAACGGTTGTTATGCTGAGTTTACTCATGCTAGACAAATGGCTGTAATCGATTCATTAAAATCTAAAGGAGACTTGTTTTCTCTCGGTCATTGGGGCGATGTGTTATTCGATTCTACAACCAATAAACAGCTGTCTGTGGAGGATGAGGTTAATTTAATTTTGAAGAAAATAATTAAACCTGGTGGATTACAATTAGCAAAAACACTTTGGAAATCTTGGAGTCTAGAAGGTGATTTTGAGTTGTATTTAAGAGATAGAGTTAAAAGTTTGCTGTCACAAATAAATATCGAAAATTCAAGTGCAAAGATTAGGGCATTCAAATCTATGTATTGGGCACCAAGGTGGACGACAGCTAATTTATCTGTTTTTGAAAGTATACATCCCATCAAACTACCATATTATGATAATGAAATGTGTAAGTTTATATGTACTATTCCAGAAGGTTATTTGGCAGATAGAAAACTTCAAGTAGCATATATAAAAAAGAGCAATAAAAAACTTTCAAAAATTGTCTGGCAAGAACAAAAACCCTTTAACCTAAACAACTTCCACTTTAATAAATCACCTTATAATTTGCCATATAGAATTAGTAATAAATTATATAGAACACTTAAAAGTATTATAGGTAAAAATTATGTTCAACGTAATTGGGAATTACAGTTTTTGGGTAAAGAAAATGCTAAAAATCTAGAGAAGTATATCTTTAATGAAGATTTCTATGAACTAGTTTCAAAACAAATTATTGAAAATTTTTATGATGGTTTTAAAGAGGTTGATAATGTTAAGTTTTCTCATCCTTTAAGTATGTTATTAACCTTATCTTTATGGCAAAAGAATAATAGTTGAGTTTGAAACCAATTAGAATACTATATACTATTCCTAATTTTAAAACAGCCGGAAGTCAAAATGTTTTACTTTCAATATTAAGAGGGTTAGATTCAGAAAAATTTGAGGCCTTTATAGCTGTAGAAAAATTTCCTGAACTCATACCTGATGATATACCCATTTCAAACCAAATACATATTCAATACACCGATAAACGTTTAAAAGATGTTAATCAGTTCTCACAAATTTTAAAAAGATATGGTATAGATATTTGCCATTCGTGGGATTATAAATCTACCTCTGTTGAAGTGTTAGCTTGTAGATTGAGTGGAGTAAAATATTTATATACAAAGAAGAATAATGCTTGGTCTAAGCGATGGTTACTAAAAAGTATATTGGCTAATCACATTGCTTATGATAATCCAGAGATGAAATCTCGTTTTTTCAACGCTTTTTATTTAAGATCAAAAATTACGTTTATTCCTCATGGTGTTGATTTGAATACTTTTAGTGTCAAAGAAAACCAGACGGATGATGTTTTTAACCTCTGCTGCATTGGAAATATTGTCGCAAACAAAAATCAAAAGCAAATCATTGATGCTTTGGTAAACTTGCCTAATAATGTTCATTTAAATTTATACGGAAAAGAAGATGATGCGTATAAAAATCAACTTGTTCATTTTATAGAGGAAAACCATCTTCAAAAACGTGTGTCATTTGGAGGTTTTGTGAAAAATGAGGATATACCAAAGATACTTTCTCAACAACATGTTTTTGTCTTAGCCTCAATGCAAGAAGGGTTGCCAGTGAGTATTCTTGAAGCTCTGGCTTGTGGAGTTCCTGTTTTGAGTTCAAATTCAGGTGGAGGCGCTAAATATATTTTAAAAGATGATAAAGGAGGTTTCATATTTAATTCTACAAATGAGCTAGTAGAAAAAATTGAAATACTATCAAACAATAAAGAATTGTACAGTAAATTAAAACAAGAAGCTGTAGAAAATGTGAAGTCTCGTTTTTCGTTATTAAAAGAGATAAATGCATACAAAAATTTATATTTGAAACTTATCGGAAAATAGAATTTTGAAATCATATAATAAACATATTATCATCGCAGGTTCTGCTCGAAGTGGTACTAGTTGGTTGGCCGAAATTATAGCTTTACAGTTTCGTTATAGGCTTTTGTTTGAGCCAGAGCATGAGTATCAAACCCAGGAAGGTCATCTCATTTGTGACAAATTTATTACTGAAGGAATTTTACAAAATCAACAAGAAGAATATTTCAAAAAGATTTTTAAAAACAAAATAGATAGCGATTGGATTGCACAGATAAGCAACAGAAAATTGAAGATGCATTTATGGCCTGTTGTTCCTAAAAAGTATGTGATAAAATTTGTACGTTGTAATTTAAGTGCTCATTTTATGAGTTCGTATTTTGAAATCCCATTGTTGTTTATAACTAGAAATCCTTATGATGTCATACTATCTCAAAATAGAGTAAAATTTAATTGGCTATATAACCTCAATCATTTCAAACGTCAAAAACCAATTACAGAAGTTTTAGAATCTAAATATAACTTTAGCTGGGATGAAGCTGATGGTTATTCAGAAATCGAAATTTTATCGCTAAGATGGAGTATCGAAAATAAAGTAGTTTTTGATTTACATGAGTCGGATAATTCTAATTTGAAAATTGTAAAGTATGAGGATTTGAAGTCAGATATTAATTTGTTTTATGATTTGTGTAAAACTTATGACTTAAAACCACTATCTAATTTAGAAGAACTCTACAGTAGACCTTCTTCTAAAACGCATCCTAAAAGTGAAATAAGGAATATATATAAAGAGAAGAGTGAAACAGATAAGCAAATATTGTCTGAAATAAAAAATGTTTTAAAACGTTTCAACGTCGATTACTAATTGTTGAGAATTCAGTGCAGCCTTGAGAACTAAACTAAAGAGGATATATAAAAAAGTTAAACGGTCATATGCTAGGTATGTGTATAAAAAAAACAAACCTTATCTAGACCAATATGATAGAATTTATCATTTTCATATCAGAAAAAGTGCAGGAACGAGCATTAATTCTGCTTTTTGGAACTTATCAGGTTTGAATTTAAAGTTAGTTAAGCGTACAGCTCTTTTAATCAAAGGTAGATATGTTTATGTAAGAAATAATGAACACTTAATTGAAGAGGGTGATTTTTTTTATGGGAATTCGCATATTCCTTTTTGGAATATAAAAATCCCAGAAAAAACATTTACCTTTTGTATGTTAAGAGATCCGTATAAGCGGCTGTTGTCATTATATAGATATTTAAAATGGGTTCATTCTTTAGACCCAAAAACAGCATTAGATCAAGAGCCTTATTACAAAACAGTATACAAACAAACAGCTTGGCTAGGTAATAATTTCAATGATTTTCTAGAGAATCTTCCTGATAAGCACCTGAGAAATCAACTGCTTATGTTTTCAAGAACAGGAAATGTTGACGAAGCAGTTAAAAATATAAATACCCTTAATGCTATATACAATCAAGAAAACTTTGAAAAAGCAATTGATGATTTAAGTAAGGTTATTGGGTTAAAATTAAATATTAATAGAGAGCGAGTATTTGGTGGACATAAGGATTTGGACATATCAAAAGAAATGGAAGAAAAGGCAAAAGCATTACTTTCAGATGAATATGAGTTTTACAACAGAGTAGAACAAAAATATGCAATGCCATGATAATAGGTCTTGTAATACCATCAACACCAAGTTATTCAGAAACCTTTTTTAATAGCAAAATTAAAGGGCTTTTAAAGAATGGGTTTGAGGTTGTGGTTTTTACGCAAACTATTGATCCAAGTTTTAAATTATGTAAGGTAGTTAAAAGCCCAAAAGTCAATGGAAACAAGTTTTTATTTTTATTAAATACAGTTAAAGTCTTTTTTAAATTATTACTGCACTTAAAAAAAGTGATAAGATATTATAGATTATTGAAAGGCTTTGGTTTTTCTCTAAAAGCAATTTTAACGCGGGTTTACTTAAACAGTCATATTTTAAGCAATAAAGTAGATTGGTTACATTTTGGTTTTGCTACACAAGCTATAGGAAGTGAACATGTGGCAAAAGCGATTGGCGCAAAAATGGCTGTAAGTTTTAGAGGTTTTGATATTAATGTTTATCCATTAAAGCATAAAAATTGTTATTTAGATGTTTGGAAAAATGTAGACAAAGTTCATTCTATTTCTCAATATTTGATTGAACAAGCTTATAATTTGCAATTACAAAAATCGGTTCCAACTTCTATTATAACACCTGCAATAGATGAAGGAGTTTTTAAAATTTTCAAATCTGAGCAAAATTCAGAATGCTTAAGTCAATTAACAATCTGCTCTGTAGCAAGATTAAATTGGATTAAGGATTTAACAACAGCTTTAGAAACAATAAAAATCTTAAAAGAAAAGGGTATAGATATCAATTACCATATTATAGGAGATGGAGATAATAAAGAAAGAGAGCGTTATCTATTCATGGTAAACCAACTTGGTTTAGAAAATAATGTCGTTTTCCATAGAAAGTTAAATCATAATGATACACTAGAACTTGTTAGTAGGTCAGATATTTATTTGCAGACCAGTTTAAATGAAGGGTTCTGTAATGCCGTTTTAGAAGCTCAGGCTTTAGGGAGATTATGTGTTGCTTCAAACGTTGGAGGTCTTAAAGAAAATATAGTTAATGGAAAAACGGGTTGGCTCGTCGAATCACAAAAACCAGAGTTATTTGCTAAAAAAATAATTGATGTTATTCAACTTTCTGATAAAGAGAAAGTAACTATTTCTGAAAATGCGAAAAGTCGAGTTCAAGAGAATTTTCTCTTGAGTGATCAAAATTTAAAATTTGTTGAGTTTTATAACGCTTAAGAATAAAAACTAAATAGACTAGATACTCTACTAACTAATGATTAGTTTTACGCAAGCATAGCATTATTTCCTTATGAAATTGTTTTTTCCTGAAAATTATTATGATAGTAATTATAGAAGGCATTTGTTTGCTTTGCTCAAGCCTTTTATAAAGGAAGAAGGGTTTAATGATGAAGATCGAATCTCAAATTATGGTATCTCAGAGAAGGATGTTGATTTTACATGTAAAATTGAAGAAGCAGATTTTGTGATATTAACAATGTCTTGGATGTATTACAAAATGACTGATCAACTTGATAAGGCTATAACGTTTATTAAAGAAGCAAATCAATTAGAAAAAAAGGTCATTATATCATTACCAAGTGATTTTGGTATAAACATTCTGGAAGATTTGGATGTTATTGTAATTAGAGAGCAAGGTTATAGGTCTAAGTTAGATGAGTGTCATTACTGTGTGCCAGTATTTGTTGAAGATCCGTTAAAAAAATACTATAATCAGTCTATAATTTTTAAAAGAAAATATAATACCCAACCAACCGTAGGGTTTTGTGGACAAACAGATGATAGTAAAATTGAAGCATTAAAAGAATTAGCTAAAGTTATGTCTAGAAATATGCTTTACTATTTAGGTTTGCGGTATCAAACGCCTCACCAACTAATTACAACCAAATATTTAAGGTCAAGGATGTTGAAGTTATTTCAAGATAGTTCTAGCATTAAAAGTAATTTTATTTTAAGAAAAAAACACAGAGCAGGTATAGAGACATTAAAAAATAGAGACACTCACAAAACAGCTCTAGATTTTTTTGATAATATAAAGAATTCAGATTATGTTTTGTGCGTTAGAGGTGTAGGCAATTTTTCAGTTCGTTTTTATGAAGCTTTAGCCATGGGTAGGATACCAGTTTTTGTGAATACGGATTGTATTTTACCGCACGATACCTTTTTTAATTGGAAAGATCATGTGGTTTGGGTAGAGTATAAAGATAGATATCGAATAGTAGAAAAAGTGATGGATTTCCATAGTAAACTAGATGATAAAAAGTTGAATGACTTATTTGATGCAAACAGAAAACTATGGGAAGATAAATTAAAGTTAAAGACTTACTTTCAAAATTTATTTCAAAATCTATAATGTTGTAGTTTTGAAAACAAAGTAGACTGAATATTGAAACAGTTAAAATATTTCATAGCAGATGTCAAGAGGGCAATCGGTAGAAAAAAGCTTCGGATTTTCACTGTCTTTTTTACACGATCATTTTGGGGGCTTTTTAATTATCGTTTGGAACGTTGTGGTTATGATTTATTCGGTGGTTTGTATCCTGTGATAAGAATACTCTATCTTCCTTTTTCTTTTGTATTTCAAATAATATCTAATATAGATATACATTATAAAGCTGATATTAAAGGCGGGTTATTGATTCATCATCCTGCTTTAGGAATTGTAGTTAATGGCGTCTGTATAATTGGGTCTAACATAACGTTGACAGGAGGAAATGTGTTAGGAATAAATAAATCGTGTGAAAAAGGCGATTTTACAATTGGTAATGATTGTAATCTTGGAGCTAATGCAACCATAATAGGTCCTTTAAAGTTAGGAGATAAAATTAAAGTTGGTGCAAATGCATGTGTTGTAAATTCGTATACAGATTCAGAACTCGTACTTGTTGGAGTTCCTGCAAAACCTTTAGAAAATGTTTAATTTTCTAAAGTACATACAGCCCACACATTACTTTGCATTGCCATCAAAAACAGCATATATTTTTCCTATATATGAGAAGTTGCCAGTTGAAGTGAAAAATCAGTTACAACCTGATGAAAACTACACTTCAGAAAACGCAAAGTTATACGATTTGTCCTGGCAAGCTATACAGTTGGGTTACATAGGTAAAACTGAAACCTACAGTAGCTTTAATAGTATTTCTGTAAAGGATAATTATTATTTTTTAAGGAAGTATTTCAGTGCATTTTGGAGTATTTATGTTTTGATGATTAGAATATTGAGTTTTAAAAACCCAATAAAGGAGTTTAAAGGATTTTATAAAAGTAAACACATAAAACGTTCTCAATATCTCAAGAAACCTATAGCTTATGATAATTGGGATACTTTTAAGTCTTCTTTAATTGGGAAAAATCTAAAGGTAAGCGTTATAATTCCAACACTCAATAGATATAAGTATTTACATGATGTTTTAAAAGACCTTGAGCAACAAGACTATTCTAATTTCGAAGTTATAATCATAGACCAATCAGAACCTTTTAACGCATCATTTTACGAGTCTTATAATTTAGATATTACAATAGAATATCAACAAGAAAAAGCACTTTGGTTAGCACGAAATAGGGCTATTAAATTAAGTAAAGGGGAATTGATATTGTTGTTTGATGATGACAGTAGAGTAGAGTCAAATTGGATTTCAAATCATTTAAAATGTATCGATTTTTTTAATGCAGACATATCATCAGGAGTATCATTGTCAGTTCTTGGTGATAAAATTCCTGAAAACTATTCGTTTTTTAGACGTTCAGATCAATTAGATACAGGTAATGTTCTTATAAAAAAGGAAGTTTTTAAAGACATAGGACTCTTTGATAGGCAATTTGAAAAACAACGAATGGGTGATGGTGAATTTGGTTTAAGAGCTCATAAAAATGACTTTATTAACGTTTCTAATCCTTACGCTAAGCGAGTGCACTTAAAAGTTGGTTCAGGTGGTTTAAGAGATATGGGAAGTTGGGATGCATTTAGACCAAAAAATGTTTTTGCGCCAAGACCAATTCCTAGTGTTTTGTACTTGTATCGTAAATATTATGGTAATAGCAGAGCAAAGTTAGAGTTGATAAGAACTGTACCTTCATCTGTAATGCCTTATAAATTTAAAGGAAATAAAGCACTTAAGATTGTAGGTGTATTTTTTTCAATCTTAATTTTTCCACTTATCTTATTTCAGGTTTTAAAATCTTGGGGACTAGCTTCTGTTAAGCTTAAACAAGGTTCAAAAATAGAGCAGTTGTAGTTATGAAAATTGTTCAGGTAATAGATAGGTTAGAAGTTGGTGGAGCAGAGCGTGTTCTAGTAGATATCACAAATTTGTTACACGAAAATCAGCATGATGTTAGTGTAATTTGTCTTTTACAAGAGGGGCAACTAGATGCTCAGTTAGATTCTGAAATGCCTATAACTTACATACATAGAAAGAATAAATTTAATCCTATCTACCTCTTTAAACTTTATAAAGAGTTAAGTAAATATGATGTTATTCATATCCATCTACGGCAAGTCCTTAGATATGTATCTTTACTTTTTTATCTGACGAGATTACATAAAAAAAGTGTTGTTGTTTTTCATGATCACTTTGGGAAAATTTCAGAAAATAAGTCTATCAATAAGAGTATAAAAGTAGCAATAAAAAAATGTTCTGCTTACATAGGTGTGAGCGAAGAATTAGTATTGTGGGCAAGAGAAAATAGTTTGAATACTAATATTTATAAATTAGCTAATATTATAAGGAAAAGTGAAATTAGCATAAAAGATAAAAGAACTTATAACAACAAAGTAGAAATAGTTTCGGTTGGTAATTTTAGACCTCAAAAAAACTATGAGTATCTGTTGGATGTGATAAAAAGTTGCCCAGATAATTATCATTTTACAATTTACGGTCAACCCGTTGATAAGACCTATTTTGAGAATATTAAAGCACAGATTGAAAATTTCAATATCGCTAACAAAGTAACAATCATTACCGATTGTAAGGATATTAAGAATGTATTGCACAAATATGATATAGGGATACATACCGCAAAATCTGAAACAGGTCCTTTGGTTGCTATAGAGTATCTAAGTGAAAATCTACCTTTTGTGACATATAATACAGGTGAAGTAGCTGATAAGGTAAATTTAGATTTTCAAGAATTTATTCAAAACGATTTTGAGGTAAACAATTGGTTAAAGCATATAGATGTGCTTTTGAAAAATAAAAATGAACTAGAAGCTAAAATAGAGTTATTTTACAATCAAAATTTCTCAGAAGAAGCTTACCTTAAATCCTGTGTTTCTATTTATGAAGAATTATTAAATTCAGCCAAAAATTAAATTAATTGAAACTTGCAATTATATCCCATACCGAGCACTATAAATTAGAAGATGGAACTATAGTAGGTTGGGGACCAACCATAACCGAAATCAACTTTTTAGCTCAAATTTTTGATGAAATCTATCATATAGCTATGTTTCATGATGTTGAGGCGCCAGATAGTTCGTTACCTTATACAAGTGATAAAATTAAATTTGTACCCATTAAACCCTCTGGAGGTCATTCGGTAATAGATAAAATTAAAGTTGCTTTATCTGCACCAAAAGTTGTAAAGACGGTAAACTCGGTGCTAAAAAAAACAGATTGTTTTCAATTGAGAGCACCAACAGGAATAGGTGTTTTTTTAATTCCATATTTAACACTTTTTTCTAAGAAGAAAGGCTGGTATAAGTATGCTGGTAATTGGAATCAAGAATCTCCACCTTTGGGTTATGCTTTACAACGGTTTATGCTAAAACATCAAAGTCGTAAGGTAACCATAAATGGAAGTTGGTCAGATCAAAAAACACATTGTTTGAGTTTTGAGAATCCATGTCTTACGGAAATCGATTTGGAAAATGGAGTAAAAGTACGAAGCGCTAAAAGTAATAATGGTTCAATTAATTTTTGTTATGCCGGAAGATTAGAACGAGAAAAAGGGGTTGAGCGTATCATTAAAGCTTTTAATAGTTTAGATGAGGAAATGTCTAATAAAGTTGGGACTGTACATTTGGTTGGTAATGGTTCTGAGATAGAGCATTTTAAAAGCTTAAGTATGAATAGTAAAATCGATTTTATTTTTCATGGCTTTTTGCCAACAGATAAATTATTTAAAGTTTATGAAAAGTCACACTTTTTTATAATGCCAACCACAGCTTCTGAAGGTTTTCCTAAAGTTATCGCGGAGGCTATGAATTTTGGCTGTCTTCCAATTGTTTCAAATATATCTTCCATTGGTCAATATGTCAAGGACGGTGAAAATGGATTTTTAATTACCCCTATTAATGAGGGTAATATTTTGAAAGTCATTACTAAGGCTCTTTTAATGTCTCCTAATAATTATAGCTCATATGTTATTAGTAACGACAATATAGTAAGAAAATTCTCATACCTATATTATGTTGAGCGAATAAAATTGTTATTAGACGAATAGTAGTTCATTTGCTGTATTTGAGAGCTAATTCATTGATGGACAATATTATTTTTGTCTAAATTAGAGAGCCCTACCTTGATAATTTATGATATTGTTTAGTGAATATTAATAAATTCAATTTCTTTATTTTGGTACTTAAAAAAATTTCATGGGCTCTACGAAGACATCCTTTGCTTTATTATACAAGGTTCTGGTTACTTTCTAAAAATTCAACTATTAATAGACTTGAAAAAGAGTGCTATAATAGAGATAATACCAAAGGAACTATTCCTAGTTTTTTTTATGAAATTAACGAAAAGATATTTGAGCACGAAAGACCAGAATCTGATCTAGACAAAGCTATATATATTGCTCTATGGCTTAGGAAACATATTAAAGGAGGAAAAGGACTAAGTTTAGCATCTGATGAAGCATTAAAAGCAATGATTAACGGAGATGGAGGTGTTTGTAGTGATATGTCTCAAATATTTAACAACTTCTGTGTAATTAATGATATAAAAGTTAGAGAGTGGGGAATTACCATTATGCCTTTCGATAAAAAATATGGTGGGCATGCTACCAACGAAATTTTTTCTAAAGAACTTGGTAAGTGGGTTTTGATAGATATTTCTAAATGTATTCTATTTTATTACAATAATAAGCAAGAGCCACTTTCTTTATTTGAAGTTTATACATCAAATCTTTCCCATAAGTATTATTCATTTTATAAAAAAATCGAAAGCGATACCCAGATAAAAAACTACTATTACAACAAAAATGCAAC
>JASBSE010000360.1 GCA_030149115.1 Winogradskyella sp.
AAGGAATAGAACCGAGCGTCACTTCGAGCAATACCCTCAAAATAGATCAATTTTATCAAAATAATTCATTGTCATGCTGAACTTGATTCAGCATCTTTTTGCATAACTTTACCCTATAAATTTTAAAATTCATGGCAAACAGAATCACAGAATTATTCAAAATAGAACACCCAATTGTACAAGCAGGCATGATCTGGAACAGCGGTTGGCGACTCGCCTCAGCAGCAAGTAACGCAGGCATTTTAGGCTTAATTGGTGCAGGCTCTATGTATCCAGATGTGTTACGCGAGCATATCCAAAAATGCAAAGTTGCAACCGATAAACCTTTTGGAGTGAACGTACCAATGCTATATCCAAACATTGAAGAAATTATGGATATCATTGTTGAAGAAGGAGTAAAGATTGTATTCACCTCTGCCGGAAACCCAAAAACTTGGACCAGTTGGTTGCAAGAGCGAGGCATTACTGTGGTACATGTGGTGAGTAGTGTAAAGTTTGCACTCAAAGCCCAAGCTGCTGGAGTCGATGCTGTGGTGGCTGAAGGTTTTGAAGCTGGTGGTCATAATGGTAGAGACGAAACGACGACGCTCACCTTAATCCCAATGGTAAAAGAACACTTGGAAATTCCATTAATTGCCGCAGGAGGTATTGCCACCGGAAAAGCCATGTTAGCTTGTATGGTTCTGGGAGCCGATGGAGTACAGGTTGGTAGCCGTTTTGTGGCGAGTGAAGAGTCTTCTGCACACCAAGCGTTTAAACAAGTTGTGGTGGATGCTAAAGAGGGCGATACACAACTGACTTTAAAAGAACTTGCACCTGTAAGATTAGTGAAAAACAAATTCTTTAACGATCTACAAGAATTATACAAAACCGCACCAACACCAGAGCAGCTTAAAGAACTTTTAGGACGTGCCAGAGCCAAACGTGGAATGTTTGAAGGTGATTTAGATGATGGCGAACTAGAAATTGGACAAATCGCAGGATTGATCCACGACATTAAACCCGTTGCAGATATTGTAAACGACATGGTAACCGAGTTTGAGGAGGCGAAAAAGCAGGTAGCTTTACTCTAAAAATACGTAACGTTACGTATTGACTTGTTAGTTTAAAAAATCGAAATTCGTTTATCGAAAAATATAAATGTAGTTGCCTTTACATCCAGATAACTACCATTAATCATGATTAAGCTCTCTATGGATTTGGAGGATTTTAAAATATTGTCTTTTGATAAACAATATGAAGTTGCACTCGATGAAGGATTATTTCTATACAATTATAGAGATATAGAAGAAATTCATGAATGTTATTCATTTCAGACATTTATAGTTGAAATTTATTATAATAATTTTAATGAAGTTGTAAAGATTACAAGTTTTTCATCAGGCTAAAAAAGAGAATTTTTTACTATCAAGTTTAATTATGGATTCAAATAAGAAGTTTTATTTTGCAATTTTTTTCACTTCATTCCTTATTACATGGTTGTTATATATTTATTGGTTAGATAAAGATGATTTTGACTATGAATTTCGAGAAAAGTTAAAAACCACTGGAATTATTATTGATGTATATTCGGAAGCTATAGAACATGAATTCAATGACCACACGCAAGTCAAACAAAATATCGTGAACTATATTGATTATTCTTACGTCGTTGATAAAATAAAGTATATTAACAATGATAAGTTTTATAACACAAAATATTCTGTACTTGGTCAGGTTGAGGTAGAGTATGTTAAATGTAATCCCAGTAATAGTAAAGTTGTCGGTTCTAGTAAATACAGCTATAATTTTTTTATAAGGAATATTATCCCTGTTCTTATAATATCAATATTTGGAATGTTTGGAATTTTGTTAATATTAGATTTTTTTACAAAATCAAATAGAGTAAATGAGTTATTAGATTTTATAAAAACTCCTTGATAATTCAGACTTTTAAAGTGAGCTTTAAGCTTATAAAAACTCCATAGCCAGCGCTCGTTTGTAACGAGTGATTTATTTTTAATTTCAATCCTAGCAAAAAATTAATTCGTACAACTCAAATCGAAGCCCTACTTTTGCCAAATGGTTTTAAGCAACTACACTAAAGAATTTAGATACAACCTAAAACTGGCATCTCCAGTAATGTTAGGCATGCTTGGGCATACCTTTGTGAGCTTTGTAGATAATGTGATGGTTGGGCAATTGGGCTCGGCAGAGTTGGCGGCTGTGTCTTTGGGTAATAGCTTTATTTTTATTGCCATGTCTTTGGGTATTGGCTTTTCTACAGCTATTACACCTTTAGTGGCAGAGGCAGATACAGAGCAAAACTTCGTTAAAGGGAAATCGGCTTTTAAGCATGGGTTTTTCTTGTGTACGGTTTTGGGTATCCTTTTGTTTTTATTAGAGTTGCTAGCCAAACCGCTTATGTATGTCATGGACCAGCCAGAGGAAGTGGTAGAGCTCGCTATTCCGTATTTAGATTTGGTAGCCTTTTCTTTGGTGCCGCTTATCGTGTTTCAGGCATTTAAGCAGTTTAGCGATGGCATGTCCTTAACCAAATATCCAATGTATGCTACGTTGGTAGCTAATATTCTCAACGTAGCCATTAACTATGTGCTTATTTTTGGGAAATTTGGGTTTCCACAAATGGGTATTGTTGGTGCTGCAGTTGGGACTTTGGTATCGCGTTTTGCCATGTTGTTTTTCTTGTGGTGGCTGTTGGCAAAACGTCATAGATCTAGAGCATACGTGACTAATATTAAATTCTTTAAACTCAGTAAACAACCTCTAAAAAAGCTCACTAACTTAGGGTTACCAAGTGCCATGCAGATGTTTTTTGAGGTGGCTATTTTTACAGCAGCAATTTGGCTCAGTGGACTGTTGGGTAAAAATGCACAGGCAGCCAATCAGATTGCACTCAACTTATCATCCATGACCTTTATGGTGGCTATGGGACTGAGTGTTGCGGCTATGGTGCGTGTTGGTAATCAAAAAGGGTTAAAGGATTATAAAAACCTAAAGCGTATTGCAGAATCTATCTTTTTCGTTGGGTTTATTTTCGCTGTCATTTTCGCATTGTTGTTTGTGGTATTTCATAAAGCGTTACCAGATTTGTATGTCGATTTAGACGATCCAGCCAATGCCATGGACACAGCAGAAGTGGTAAAAATCGCAGCGACTTTGTTATTGGCTTCGGCAGTGTTTCAAATTAGTGATAGTTTGCAAGTTATTGCGCTTGGAGCACTTCGTGGTTTGCAAGATGTTAAGATTCCAACCATCATTACTTTTATTTCGTATTGGGTGATTGGTTTTCCGATTAGTTACTATTTAGGTAAAGAAGACGCTTATGGTAGCTTGGGTATTTGGATGGGCTTGTTGGCTGGCTTAAGTGCTGCGGCTTTATTGCTGTTTATTCGTTTTCATTTTTTGACGAAGAAGTTAATTTCACAACAGATTAATTAATCTTTTAACGTCACTTCGAGTGATTCTGAGGCACGAAGAATTTTATCCAGAAGTTTTGTTACCTAGTCTGTTCTCGATACAAATTTTATTCCTATCGTCATAAAATTCACTCGAACTGACGAGACACTTTGTTAATTTATCATTAAACATTAACCTTTAATTATGGCATGGCTTGATAAATTAAAGAAATGCATTACTTTTGCACCCAATTAAAAAATTACACATGGCAACTAACAGAACATTTACAATGTTAAAGCCAGATGCT
>JASBSE010000277.1 GCA_030149115.1 Winogradskyella sp.
TGCATGAAAGTATGTTAGTTTTGCAACAGCAAATATATGCTATATTTGATTTATAAGATTAGAGTTTATGTACAATTTAGATTCCGTTACTGTTGCAATTATTGCAGCTAATGTTATAATGTCTTTAAAAGGTTTTGATGACCGTTCTTTTTTTGAAAAGTTTAAGTTTAATGTAGGTAGTATACGACGAGGAGAACAAATAAGAATGTTCAGTTCTGGTTTTTTGCATGCAGATACTAAGCATTTATTGTTTAATATGGTAACCCTTTTCTTTTTTGCTCATACCGTTATAGAAGAGCTTGGAGACTTAAATTTTATTACCATTTATTTAGCCAGTTTAATTTTTGGAAATTTACTCTCACTGTATTTTCATAAGGAAGAGTTTTGGTACAGTGCTATTGGAGCAAGTGGTGCAGTAACAGGTGTTTTATATTCAGCTATTTTATTGGAACCGAATATGCGAATTAATTTTATACCTGGTTATTTATTTGGTATAGGTTATCTATTATATTCTATCTATGGAATGAAAAACAGAGTTGGCAATATTGGCCATGATGCACATTTTGGAGGAGCAGTGGGAGGCTATGCTGTAACTTTAATTTTAAAGCCTAGTTTGTTTAAAACAGATTTAACCCATATAGGCTTACTAGCCGTTCCTATAATAATTTTATTTGTTCTTTATAAAACTGGTAAATTGCATTAAAAAGAAAAGCCTGCAATTTGCAGGCTTTTTATATCAAAAAAACTACTTGTTTTAAGGATTACCAAGAAGCTCTTTAATTTTGAGTTCTAGTGCAGCACCTCTTAAATTTTTTGCTACGATTTTACCTTCTTCATCTAAGATGTAAGTGGCAGGTATAGATTTGATATTGTATTGCTTAGCAACAGGATCATTGAAGTACATTAAGCTAGACAAATGATTCCATTCTAAACCATCTCTTTCAATGGCATCTAGCCAAGCTTTTTTAGGATCTCTTTGGTTTGGAGCACCATCTAAGGACACTCCAATAATTTCTAAACCTTTGTCATGATATTGTTTATAAACCTTAACTACATTAGGATTTTCTCTTCTACAAGGACCACACCAAGCCGCCCAAAAATCTATAATAGTTACTTTTCCTTTTAAGTCATTTAAACTTACAGTTTCTCCTTCAGGTGTTTTAGACTCAAAGTTTGGAGCTATTTTGCCTACCTCTAGATGTGCAATACTTTCATATTTTTTGTAAAGCTCATCTATTTTTTGCTTTACTATTTGCCCTCTTTTAGATTCTTTTAGGTGTTTAGGGAACCCTTCATAGGCTTCTTTGTATTTTACAACATCAAAGGTTGGTCTGGTAGATTCTAACTGAATAAGATTCAAACTAAAGTAACTATCGTTATTGTCTTGCACAAAACTAAGTGGATAAGCCATTTGTCTTTGTCTCATTTCTTCCATAGCTTTCTTAATAGAATCTCTTTTTTGAGGAGCAGGATCTTGCCCAAGCTCTTTGAACTTTGTCATAATAGCCTCTCCTTCTTCTCTAAATTTTAGCATTCCATTCTGAAAATCTTCATAACTTTTGTTAGATTCAGAACCAGTAACCTTAGAATCCATTGGCATTTTGGTATTAAAATCTATATTAATGTCACTGTTTTCTAACATAAATACCATATTTCCAGGAGTTCCGTCGGCAGATAAAAAATATACACCAGGTTCTTCAACAGCACCTTTGATTGTAAATTTTCCATCCATTACAACAGCAGAGTCTCTTATTATTTGCTTTCCTTTTTCATCAATTTGAGCCAAACGTACTCTTACACCATTATGTATGTCTTCAGCATTACCATTTATAACATATTCTGTTCCTTTACTTTGATTACAACTTGCGAATACAAGTGTTGCCACTAATAATATTAGTATTTTTTTCATTTTTATCATTTTCAATTTTTGCTTAGCAAATATAACAACCTAGGCTGATTATTCTAAGATTTCACTGTGAATTAAATCTTAAATAGAATTCTTTAACTTTTAACAATCCCATATTTTGCAATACTTTTGCAATAAATCGAATGACTATGCATAACGATACCATTGTCGCTTTAGCAACACCATCTGGTAGTGGAGCTATTGCTGTTATAAGATTGTCTGGTAAGGAAGCTATTGAAATAGCCTCTTCAGCTTTTAAGTCTATTTCTGGTAAGCGCCTTAAGGAACAATCTACTCATACTATTCATCTAGGTCATATTATTGATAATAATAAGACTATCGATGAAGTTTTGGTATCAGTTTTTAAAAACCCAAATTCGTACACAGGTGAAGACGTTATTGAGGTGTCGTGCCATGGATCACCTTACATTCAGCAAGAGATTATACAGTTGTTTTTGAGACAAGGTTGTAGAATGGCAAATGCTGGTGAGTTTACGCTTAGGGCATTTTTAAATGGGAAATTAGATTTAAGTCAGGCCGAAGCTGTAGCCGATTTAATTAGTAGTGATAATGAAGCTTCTCACCAAATAGCGATGCAACAAATGCGTGGTGGCTTTTCTTCTGAGATTGCTAAGTTGAGAGAAGAGCTTTTAAATTTTGCGTCTTTAATTGAGTTAGAATTGGATTTTGCTGAAGAAGATGTTGAGTTCGCAGACAGAACTCAATTTAAAGAATTGATTGAACGTATCACTTTTGTATTAAAACGTTTGATAGATTCTTTTGCTGTTGGTAACGTTATTAAGAATGGAATTCCTGTAGCTATTGTAGGTGAGCCAAATGTTGGTAAATCTACACTTCTTAATGCGCTGTTAAACGAAGAGCGTGCTATAGTTTCTGAAATTGCTGGTACTACAAGAGATACTATTGAAGACGAAATTTCCATTGGAGGTATTGGTTTTCGATTTATTGATACAGCAGGAATTAGAGAGACCAAGGATGTTGTAGAGAGTATTGGTATAAAAAAGACCTTTGAAAAAATAGAGCAATCTCAAGTTACGATTTATCTTTTTGATGCTAGTAAAGCTATAAATACTCTTGAAGACGTAAGAATAGAGATTGAAAAGATTAGAAATAAATATCCTCAAAAACCTTTGTTGGTCATAGCTAACAAAATAGATCAGTTAGACGATACACAATTGTCAAACATTAATACTACAATTGCAGATGTTTTACTACTTTCTGCTAAAACAGGATTTGGTGTAGAGCAACTTACTAATTCGTTATTAAATCTTATAAATACTGGTGCTTTACGAAATAATGAAACCATAGTGACCAATACACGACATTATGATGCTCTTTTAAAGGCTTTTGAAGAGATTCAAAAAGTAAAATATGGTCTAGAAACAGGTCTTTCGGGCGATTTATTAGCTATAGATATAAGACAAGCCTTGTATCATTTTGGTGAAATTACAGGTGAGATTACAAACGATGATCTACTTGGAAACATTTTTGCCAATTTCTGTATCGGAAAGTAACTTACTTTCTTTTGTTTGTTAATATATTGATTTTATTGACTTTATAAGATTTTATCTTCTTTTTTTTGTTGCTTTTTTGCTCTTTTTTAACTAAATTTGTTGTATATCTGTTGCCTTGAATACGGATTTGTTGCCCAAATCTGTTGGCTAAAAGATTGGCGAAATGATGCACCATATTGCCCCACGTTGCACCATAACGCTACATAAAGCACCATTTATGAGCAGTAATTTATACATCCCGAAAACTTGTAAGCATTGCGGAAATGCTTTTACAGCACGTACACCAGTAACTCAATACTGTGGTAATTCTTGCGCTAAAAAAGCCTATAAGGCCAGAAAGCGTAAAGAAAAAATCCAAGCAACTCTTAATGCTGATATGAAGCAAAAGAATGAAGTGGTTGAGGTTCAAAATCCAAATGCTGTCAATAATAAAGATTTTTTAAGCGTTACAGAGGCTTCTCAATTAATTGGTGTTAGTAGATGGACCATTCAAAGAATGATTCAACAAGGACGTTTAAAAGCTGTTCCTTTTGGAAGAAAACGTATTGTAGCCAGATGGCAAATAGAAAACCTTTTTAATTAGCATCCTATGAAAGTAACATTAAGACAACGCAAGAAGAATGACAAAATAAGTT
>JASBSE010000361.1 GCA_030149115.1 Winogradskyella sp.
TCAAATTCATTTGAATCGAAAAACAAAATATCATTTGTCTTTAGCATGGACTCAAATCTTGTAAGCGGATAGTTTTCGTCTTCGTGACTATAATTCATAAGCGGTTTTAAGATTCACTACTCTAAATTACAGTTATCATCAAATGTTCTTTGTTAAATGCGTTTTTGTTTTTAACAAATTAATTAACATTGGTTTAAACTTAGATTAAAGTTTGTTTGTGTTTGTAAATCAAAAGGTTATGTTTGGTTGTGTCGGTTAGATATTATCTAAAATTGATGTGATTATTTTACAACCCTTAATAATTTCTTCATTAGAAATAGTAAGTGGTGGTGTAATTCTTATTGCTTTTTGTTCAAAAAGTAACCAAAATAATACTAGTCCTTTGTCTTGAGCATTGAGGACCACTTTGTTAGCAATTTCAGAATTTTCGACTATTGCAGCAAGCATTAAACCTTTTCCTCTAATTTCTTTAATATGTTTATGGTTGAGGTGTTGTCTTATTAGTTTTTCCTTTTCGAGAGTGTCTTTAATAAGGTTTGATTCTGTGATTTCTTTTAAAGTAGCAAGTGCAGCAGCAGCAATTACAGGATTACCTCCAAATGTGGTAATATGTCCAAATTTTGGATTATCACTTAGACTTAACATCATGTCTTTGGATGCTGTAAACGCACCGATTGGTAAACCTCCTCCAAGGCCTTTGCCTGTAACTACAATATCTGGCTGGCAATTATAGTTTTCAAACCCAAAGAGCTTACCTGTTCTTCCTATTCCTGGTTGAATTTCATCCAATATAAAAACGGCACCAACCTCATTGCACCGTTTTTGAACCTTTTGAAGGTAATTATTCTTTGGCTCAATAAAGCCAGCGCCTCCTTGTATGGTTTCTAAAATTACAGCAGCTGTTTTATTGGTAATTTGTTCTAGGTCAGTTTCAGAATTAAAAGATATATGCTTAATATCTGGAATTAACGGTAAAAAAGGAGCTTTACGCTCTTCATAATCCATAAGGCTCAACGAGCCCATAGTGTTGCCGTGATAGGAGTTTTTTGCTGCAATAATTTCTGTTCTACCTGTATAGCGTCTAGCAAGTTTTAAGCTACCTTCTATGGCCTCAGTACCAGAATTTACAAGATAAGTACTCTTTAATGGTTCTGGTAAATGACTTGCCATAAGTTTAGCAAGTTCTAAAGCAGGCTCTTGAATGTATTCGCCATAAACCATGACATGCAGATATTGATCTGCTTGTTCTTTTATAGCGTTAACAACTTTATGATGGGAATGTCCTAATGAACATGCTGATACACCTGCAACAAAATCTAAATATGCTTTTCCGCTTTTATCATAAATATAAGAACCCTTAGCATGGCTGATTTCTATTGCCAACGGATGAGGAGATGTTTGGGCTTGATATTTTAAAAAATCGTTTTGCAATTATTGACCTCCTTTTGCTTTTATATTTTTACTTTCTTCAGAAATTTTCGCAGGTTTACTTTTTGGGATTGAATCTATTTTTGCTTTCATAGTAGGTTGCTCTACTTTTGGCTTAATTTTTTTAGAATCGTTTTCCTCTTTTTCTGCTTCTTTTGGAAGATTTCTGGCAGCCTTGTTAGGTTTATTAGGTGTATCCTTTCCAGCTTCTTCAACACGTTCTATAACGCCGTCGTCAAAAAAGTCTTCAGGTGGAACGTAATCATCTAAGCCAGATATTTTTGGTAAGTCTAAAGGCGGATCATCTTTAAACAGGTCTTCTACAGATGATGGTCGTTCTTCACCTCTCCAATCAAAACCTCTTAATCTTCTTGCGTTTCTCGGAAAATCAGGCTCAGGAAAAATGTTGCCATCAATCTGATTAATAAATCTAACTTCTTCTATAGCTTGTTCTACAATTTGAATATTAATGCTACCAGATTTTGATTTTTGAATACCGATGAGCTCATTGGTTTCATTGCGCATGTACCTAATAGTCTCAGCATTTTTAATAATGTCTACATTATAGAGTTCATTATTTCTAAATAGACCTATTAATCGCTGACCTTTTATTTGATTATAGCCATCATCACTAATGGTGTCTTTACTCACTAAAAACGCATTGTTAAACACCTTTAAAGAGTCTAGCTTTTCGGTTTTTACATTAGAAATTAGATGGATAGTATCTCCAGTCATTTGGTTGCCAATGTTCCATAATACTGGCTTACGAGCTGTAGCAAAAGCATCTGTAGAGCTATATCGACTAAGGTTTATAAGTTCGGTTAAGCCCGTTTTATGGTCTACATGAATAGAATCTGCCTTACCTGCTAAATCACTTTTATAAAGTTTTGCATTGTAATAAGCTCTAGTAACACGATTATCTTCTTTACCTGTAACCATTAATGTATCTGCATGTAAATACACCGAATCTTTTTCTTGTACAGTAATAGCTAAAGCACGTTTGGTAATAAAAATAGAATCTTTATCTCTCCAAACTTCTGCATAGTGACCTTTTACAATGCTATTATTTATGGTGTCGGTAACCTTAATATTATTGGTTGCTGAAGCAAAACTACGATCACGATCAAAATAAATACTATCACCTTCAATTATGCGATTGTCGTAATCTATTTTAGCATTGCGTTGAAAATAGCCTGTATTGGCATTAGTATCGTAGAAGCCACGTTCGGTGTAGATATTACTTTCTTCTCCAACGATGGTAGAAGGTCCAAATAGATAAGCATGACCATTATCTGGAAAAAAATCGAGACGTTCGGTGTTTAAGGTATAATCAGGATTTACAAGTACCACATCTTTTGTAAACTGATACTTTTTACTATTCATGTAATAGCGACCAATCTGACTTGTAATGGTGCCAGAAGAATCTCTTACAACTTTACCGCTAGTGTCATAATAAGCCAGTTGGCGGATTCTGTCGAAATACAATTTATCCGTAGTTAATACCGAATTTGGCTCGGTTAAAACCACTTCTCCTTGAGCAAATGCTAACTCGGTTTTACCACTGTACTCCACATATTTAGCAACCATATTAATAGAGTCCCCTTGCTTTACTAATACTTTGCCAGAACCACCACTGTAGGCTTCAATATAATCTTGGTCTTGATAGTATACGGCTTTATCACACCAAAGATTAACACCTTTGTGAACAAAATGTACTTGCTGAGAATCATCTCTAAGAAAAATTAAAGCACCATCTTCTACATCTGGATTTGATGTCGTAATACCAGAATATTCTACGACTATTTTTTGCTTTTCTTGAGCAAAACTAAATGCAGAGATACAAAGCGTAATAATTAAAAATAGATTCTTTAAACTATTCAAAGCCATATGGTTTTTAAAAAATAACACTAATAGATTAGCTTTAGTATGGGTTAACAGTTTTTTTAACAGAATCTAAAAATTCAAAAATTAGACTGTCTTTCTAACAATAGTCTGCTTACGATCAGGACCAACAGA
>JASBSE010000278.1 GCA_030149115.1 Winogradskyella sp.
AAAAAAGAGGCTGGTGAAGTAGATAAAGTGTTTGTAACAGGTTGTTTGAGTGAACGTTACAAGCCAGATTTAGAAAAGGAAATTCCAAACGTAGATCAGTATTTTGGTACTACAGAATTACCAGGTTTGCTTAAAGCTTTAGGAGCAGATTATAAACATGAATTGATAGGCGAGCGTCTAACGACGACACCAAAAAACTATGCCTATTTAAAAATAGCGGAAGGATGTGACAGACCTTGTAGTTTTTGTGCCATTCCTTTAATGCGAGGAAAACATAAAAGTACACCAATTGAAGATTTGGTTGTTGAAGCTGAAAAACTAGCCGCTTCTGGTGTTAAGGAGTTGATTCTTATTGCTCAAGATTTAACCTATTATGGTCTCGATTTATATAAAAAGCGAAACCTTGCAGAATTACTCGAAAACCTAGTAAAGGTTGAAGGTATTGAGTGGATTCGTTTGCATTATGCATTTCCAACGGGTTTTCCGATGGATGTGCTAGATATTATGAAACGTGAGCCTAAGATTTGTAATTATTTAGACATTCCATTACAACATATTTCCGATGCTATTTTAAAAAGTATGCGTCGAGGAACTACACATGCAAAAACCACAAAACTTTTGGAAGACTTTAGAGCTAAAGTTCCAGAAATGACTATTAGGACTACTTTAATTGTAGGTTATCCAGGTGAAACAGAAGAAGATTTTCAAACCCTAAAGCAGTGGGTAAAGGATATGCGTTTTGAACGTTTAGGTTGTTTTACCTATTCTCATGAAGAAAACACACATGCCTATAATCTTGAAGATGATGTACCAGAAGAGGTAAAACTTGAGCGTGCTAACGAGATTATGGAAATTCAATCTCAGATTTCATGGGAACTTAACCAAGCCAAAATAGGGCAAGAGTTTAAAGTGATTATCGACAGAAAAGAAGGAAACTATTTTGTTGGTCGTACGGAGTTTGATTCACCAGACGTTGATAATGAGGTGTTGATTGATGCTTCAAAATATTATTTAAAAACAGGAGAATTTACCACAATAAGAGTCACAGAAGCTGAAGATTTTGACCTTTACGGAGAGGTAGTTAGCTAAATTGGCTTTCCATTTTAATTTTATAAAAGAATCATCCTAAAAACGAATATGGATTGATACTTCACGAATATATTTTTAAGTGTATTGAATATTTATTCTTAAGGCTAAGTTTTATGTAATATCATTAATTTGATTATTTATGCGTACTATATAAATAATAAATTAGCGTAAAACTACAAGCTACCACCTTTATGAAAAGGAAATTCGTTGTTATTTTAACCTTCTTTTTGTTGTTACCATGTATTGGTTTATCTCAAAATACTGTAATAGATAGCTTAAAGAATGAGTTAAAAAGCTATCAAAAAAGGGATACTATTCGATTACAGATTCTCAACGATTTGGCATTTTATAACTATTCAAATAATCCTAATGAGGCTTTAGATTATGCAGACAAAGCTGCTAGATTGGCGGATGAAATAAATTCAATCAAAGGTAAAGGCCAAAGCCATTATATGAAAGGAATTACATATATGGACCTTGGGAATTACGATGTTGCTATTGACAACTTTCAAGCAGCAATAGACCTATTTATATCCATAGATTATTTGAAAGGCATAGCAGGTTGTAATAATGCGTTAGGCATTCTTTATCATTACCAAGGTGATTTGCAAAAAGCTATTGCAAATTATAAAAAAGCCATGTCTATAGATAAAGAACTAGGATTAGAAGAGAATATTCCCCATTATCTTCATAATATAGCAAGCATATACTCAGATATAGGAAACTATGAGGAGGCCTTTGTCAATTATGAAAGGGCGCTTTCTATTTATAATAAAAAAAATAATCAATATGGTAAACTAAATTGTTGGAATGCTATGGCGAGTGCTTATGTAGAACAAGGTAATTATCCCCAGGCTATGTTATATTATAATAAGTCCTTAGAAACTGCGGAAATTACTAAAGATTCTTCAAGTATTTTTATGGCTCTACATAATATTGGCAACCTATATAAACAGCAACAAAATTATGACAAGGCTTTAGGTTTTTATAAAAAGGCTTTAGTTATGGAGGAAGCTAAACAAAGTCTAAGAAATGTAATGGCTATAAAAAATAGCATGGGTGGGCTTTACATTGAAAAACGAGATTATATTAATGCCAAAAAACTTATAGAAGAATCTCTTGCGCTTAGTAGAGAAGTTGATGATAAAGATCAAATAGCTACTTGCCTAATTAACCTAGGTCATATTTATTTAGCTAATGAAGACTATCCAAAAGCTTTAAATTCTTACAAGGCGGCTAATGATATAACGATTGTTAATCAAAAAATGCACGAGCTAATTCATTCGTATTTAGGATTGGCAAATGTCTATTTATTAACAAATAAGAAAGAACTTGCTTTAAGTAACGTAAATAAAGCAATTAAACTTGCTAACAAGCATCAGCATTTAGTACATAAAAAAAATGCATACCAAATACTTTCTGAAATTTATAAGAAGGATGGTAATTTTAAAAAAGCACTTGAGAGTTACGAAATGTATAAAACACTGAATGATAGTGTTTTTAATGAAGAAAATATTGAAAAAATTACTCAATTAGAGTACGAGTATAAGTATAAACAACAAATAGATTCTCTAAGTATTAATGAGTTAAAGCTCACTAAAACCATAAAAGCAACTTCTCAAGATTTAGAAAAATCACAACGCAATTTGTTTTTGGGAGTTATTACATTTTTAGTTAGTATAATTATTCTGGGTGGAATCATTTTCTCGTTAAAGTTAAGGCACCAAAAAGCCAAAACTCAAAATATTGCTATAGAACAAAAATTGTTACGTTCGCAAATGACACCGCATTTTATCTTTAATTCACTTTCTGTATTGCAAGGCATGATATTAAATAAGGAAGAGAAAAAATCTATATTTTACTTGTCTAAGTTTTCAAAACTGTTGCGTATTACACTAGAAAATTCAAGAGATAAATTAGTGCCCCTAAATCAAGAAATGGAAGCTGTAAACAATTACTTAGAACTTCAAAATTTAGAAGCCAGTCAATCTTATGACTATACAATTTTGGTAGATAAGAATATTGATGAAACTTTGTTTAAGATTCCTCCAATGCTTATTCAGCCCTTTATCGAAAATGCAATTGAACATGCTTTTGAAGATCGAAAAGACAATAGAAAAATAGATATTCAGTTAAAGTATATTAGTGAGGAATTAATATGTACAATAAAGGATAACGGAATTGGAATTGATGCCCAAAACGGACATAAACGAAAAGATAAAAAATCCTTAGCAACCACTATAACTTCAGAGCGACTAAAGATGCTATCTAAAGATTTTAATATTGAGGGCTCTGTACACATTGAAGATAGAAAACAGCATAATGAACAAGGTACTATAGTTACTTTAATCATTCCTTATAAAAAAGATGTAGCCTAATGCAAGCAATTATAGTAGAAGATAAAACCTATATAAGAAAAGGCCTGATCAACCTTTTAGAACTTATTGATACAGATGTAAAAGTAGTAGGCGAATGCGAATCTGTTAAAGAGGCTGTTATTGTTGCTAAAGCTTGTAAACCAGAGCTTGTTTTTTTAGATATCAATTTAACCGATGGTAATGCTTTCGATTTTTTAGAACAAACAAAGCACCTTAATTTCAAAGTAATTTTCATTACGGCTTATGAAGAATTTGCTTTAAAAGCTCTGAAGATGGGAGCGGTAGATTATCTGCTTAAGCCTGTTGATGTTGAAGAATTAAAGATAGCCTTAGATAAGGTAAAACAACTATCGGTAACAGAACAAAAAGAGCAAATCAACGTTGCTAAACAGGTATGGAATAATCAGGAAGATAAACTAATACTTTCGCTACAAGATAGTTTTCAGGTTGTTGACTTAAATGAACTTATGTATTGCGAATCTGATAAAGGTTATACCACGTTTTATTGCAATGATGGTAAAAAGCATTTGGTTTCAAAAACGTTGAAAGAATTTGAAGAACGGCTTACTAA
>JASBSE010000376.1 GCA_030149115.1 Winogradskyella sp.
GGTAAGACTACGGTTTGTATCGATACCATCTTAAATCAAAAAGAATTTTATGATGCAGGTGAGCCTGTATTCTGTGTATATGTTGCTGTAGGTCAAAAAGCTTCGACAGTAGCAAACATTGCAAAAACATTAGAAGATAAAGGTGCTTTAGCTTATACAGTTATTGTAGCGGCAAACGCATCAGATCCTGCACCAATGCAAGTATATGCTCCTTTCGCAGGTGCTGCAATTGGTGAGTATTTTAGAGATACTGGTCGTCCTGCTTTAATTGTTTATGATGATTTATCTAAGCAAGCGGTAGCTTACCGTGAGGTATCTTTATTATTACGTCGTCCACCAGGACGTGAGGCGTATCCAGGTGACGTTTTCTACTTACACTCTAGATTATTAGAGCGTGCTGCAAAAGTGATTGCTGATGATGAAATCGCTAAAAATATGAACGACTTACCAGAGTCATTAAAGCCAATCGTAAAAGGAGGTGGTTCTTTAACTGCATTACCAATTATCGAAACACAAGCTGGTGACGTATCTGCATATATCCCAACAAACGTAATTTCTATTACAGATGGTCAGATATTCTTAGAATCAGATTTATTTAACTCTGGTGTACGTCCTGCAATTAACGTAGGTATTTCTGTATCTCGTGTTGGTGGTTCTGCTCAGATTAAATCAATGAAAAAAGTAGCTGGTACATTAAAATTAGACCAAGCACAGTTCCGTGAACTAGAAGCATTTGCTAAGTTTGGTTCTGACCTTGATGCTGCGACATTAAACGTAATTGAAAAAGGTAAGCGTAACGTAGAGATCTTAAAGCAAGCTCAAAACGATCCTTACACTGTAGAAGATCAGGTAGCTATCATTTATGCAGGTTCTAAGAACTTATTAAGAAATGTTCCTGTTGAAAAAGTAAAAGAATTTGAAAGAGATTATATCGAATTCTTAAACAATAAACATAGAGACACTCTAGATACATTAAAAGCAGGTAAATTAACAGACGAGGTAATCGATACTTTAACTAAAGTAGCAAAAGACCTTTCTGCGAAGTTCACAGCTTAATTGTCATTCCTACGAAAGCAGGAATCTCAATATTTGAAGTTCAATTATTAAAATAGATTCCGCACTTAATGTGGAATTACAAATAAAAGAATGGCAAACTTAAAAGAAATACGTAATAGAATATCTTCGGTATCTTCAACGATGCAGATTACCAGTGCCATGAAAATGGTATCTGCTGCTAAATTGAAGAAAGCGCAAGATGCTATTACTGCAATGCGTCCTTATTCTAATAAGTTAACAGAATTACTTCAAAACTTAAGCGCTACTTTAGATGCTGATAGTGGAAGTAAATTTGCTGAACAACGTGAGGTTAAGAAAGTATTGATTGTTGCAATCTCTTCAAACAGAGGTTTAGCAGGTGCTTTTAACTCTAATATTATTAAGCAAGTTAATTTATTATTATCTGAAACTTACGCAGGTAAGGATGTGTCTATTCTTGCTATAGGTAAAAAGATAAATGATGCTTTTAGTAAGCAAGGAAATGTTATTGCAAACGAAAGCGGAGTTTTTGATGATTTAACCTTCGAGAATGTTGCCGCCATTGCTCAAACAATAATGGATAAATTTGTTGACGGCGAGTATGACAAAGTAGAGTTGGTGTACAACCACTTTAAAAATGCCGCAACTCAAACCGTAATGACAGAACAATTTTTACCAATAGTTCCTGTTGAAAGCGATGCCAATGTTAATCTAGACTATATTTTCGAACCAAGTAAGCAAGAAATTGTTGAAACATTAATACCTAAGTCTCTTAAAACACAGTTGTATAAAGGTATTAGAGATTCTTTTGCCTCAGAACACGGAGCGCGTATGACTGCGATGCATAAGGCAACAGATAACGCTACGGAATTAAGAGATCAGTTAAAATTAACTTATAACAAAGCTAGACAAGCCGCAATTACCAACGAAATCCTTGAGATTGTTGGTGGTGCAGAAGCATTGAATAACTAAAAATTCCTATGATTGTAGGAATCTCAGTTATATAAAATAAAAAACCCAACTCTTTGAGTTGGGTTTTTTATTTTATTTATCTCTAAAGAGGGCAACAATAAAAGCAACAGCAATAAAAACGTATCCTAAATATAAGTACCAAACGTGTTTTGCATCGTCTTTTATAATATCTACTCTTCTTTGTGTAATAGGATCTACAGCATCATTTTTATCGTAAACCTTCTCGCAGTGAGAACAAGACAACTCTGTTGATTTCCCATAAACAAAAGGTAAAATTTTTAAAATAAACATCTTTGAAAAGACCCTAGCCAAAAGGGTGTTTTGTTCGCCACAATGGGAACAAGAGGAGTTTTTGACTTTTTCTTCTGTAATTAGTCGCTTAGCTGTACCTATCATATATTAAAATTTACGTTTGTTAAAATAGAACATTTCTAGAAAATAAAATCAAAAAATGTGATTTTAGGTAAAATATCTTACACAGTGTAGCTTTTTATCGATTATATAAAAAACTCAACGATGAAATAGAATATTTTCATATATATTGTCTTTCCAAATCTTAACCTACTTATAATGAAGAACCTAAAAAAGGCTTTATATGCCATTGTTTTTGCTTGTGCGTTGTCTTCTTTTTTTCAATGTGCTAGCCCTAAAGTAGCTACAACAAATTTCGAAAAACAAACTCCTTTTACAGTTAGGCCTGTGGTATTTCAGGAATGGTATGCTGGTATCAAAGTTGGAGGCACAGGAATTAATGTTTTTATTCCTATTTCAAATGTAAATGAAGGTGTGGTTTTAAATGAGGTTTATTTTAGAAACTTAAAAGGAAAGCTCGTTAAAAATGAAAATAAATATACGGCTATACTAAAAAACCCTTCACCTAATTATACGTTTCAAAAAGCAGAGAGGCCTGCTGATTATCCATTTCAGCTTAAAGAGGATGAATGCGTGATTAGCTATCTAGAAAACGGTCAGACTAAGTACCATAAAATTATTTCGCTAAAAGAAGTTGCTGGGACATATTATGAAAATGGTCCACCATCTATTTACTCGAGAAGTGGTTCAAACAGCATGGCAACTTTAGATGAAGAGTTGGATGAGAACTAGAAATAGAGAAAAGAATATCAAGGCCTTACTTTTTAGTGAGGCTTTTTTATTTAAGTATCCAAAGACCCATTTATATTTAATATTTTTGAAGCAATTTCATTATTAAGCAATTGAGCGTACTCAAAACCTTTTTTAAAGACACAATAATTTATGGTTTGGCAACAGT
>JASBSE010000279.1 GCA_030149115.1 Winogradskyella sp.
ATCATCGCTAAGATTGATAGTATTGTAAATGATATGGAAGATGCATCAATTACATTGATGGACTTATTAGTAAGACACAAAAAATAAAAAAGACCAAATTTAAATTATGTTACACAAAATATTAAAAATAGTAGCTGCTGTACTAAGTCTGGTAGGGATTGTATCCTTAGTTAGAATTATTGCAGCTGGTGATGAGGCTATTGAGACAGGTGAAAAAGCCGGTCTTGTAGAGCCAATGGCCTGGGCAGCTTACATTACTTTAGGTATAGTAATCTTATTTGTAGTGGTTTTTGTTATCAAAAACCTATTTACAAATACTTCAGGACTAAAAAATACGTTAATCGGAGTAGGAGCTTTTGCTGCTGTCTTAATAATATCTTATGTAGTCTCTGGTGGAGACACAAAGGCATATAAATTACAAGACGGATTTGCAACAGACGGTCAATCGCACATGGTGGGAGCTGGTTTAACAGCATTCTATGTGTTAATCGTAGTTGCAGCTTTAGCAATGATTTATGCTTCTGTAAAAAAAGTAATTAGTAAATAATAAGGTATGGCAAAAAGAGCAGCACCAGAAGTTAATGCAGGTTCAATGGCTGACATTGCCTTCTTATTACTTATCTTCTTCTTGGTAACAACAACCATAGAAAAAGACAAAGGTTTATTAAGAAGTTTGCCACCTATTGACGATACTGAGGTTGAGCCACCTATTATTAAACAAAAAAATCTATTTACTGTTCTTATAAACCGAAATAACCAATTGCTTGTAGAAGAAAAGCAAATGGAATTAAAGGATTTAAGACAAGCAGCCATAGAGTTTTTAGATAATGGTGGAGGAACCAATGCAGCAGGTGAAAGATGTGATTATTGTAAAGGTAAAAGAGACGAGTCATCGTCGGATCATCCTGACAAAGCAATTATATCTATGAAGCACGATAGAGAAACCTCATATGAGAAATATATAGACGTACAAAACGAACTTGTAGCGGCTTATAATTTCTTAAGAGAAAGGGAAGCTAAACGTTTGTATGGTAACTTAAAAGAATACCAAGGGGTAGAAAAAGTTTACCAAGCAATGTTAGAAGAAAAAGAGAAGAATCAATTTAGTAAGGATACTATTTTAAATGGACGTATAGAGGACGTTAAGAAGTTATTCCCTATGAAATTGTCTGAAGCAGAACCAGATAAAAGTTAAAAAGTAACGATTATGTCAAAGTTTAAAAAAGGAAAACAAGGAGACTTGCCAGCGATTTCAACGGCATCTTTACCTGATATTGTATTTATGTTACTTTTCTTTTTCATGGTAGCAACCGTAATGAGAGATAGTTCTCTAATGATAAAGAATAGTTTGCCTAGTGCAGACCAGGTTGAGAAGCTTAAGAAAGACAGAACAGCTTTTATTTATGCTGGTGAACCAAGTGAGCAATTTAAACAATTGGGTACTGAACCAGTTATACAGTTTAATGATAAAATCATTAAAGTAGAAGAAGTACAAGCTAGTGTATTAGAAGCACAAAGAGCTTTAACTGAAGAATTACAGCCAAAATTTGTTGTAGGTCTTAAAATTGATAAGAATACACATGCTGGTTTAGTTTCTGATATTAAGCAAGAGCTTAGACAGGCAAATACATTAAAGGTTATGTATATTGCTAACGCTAAAGCTGAATAAGAATAGTCTTAATTTTTATATATAAAACGTCCTGAGTAATCAGGACGTTTTTGTTTTATATCGTGTAAAGATTTTGTAGTTTTATCTCTATGAAGAATGCCATTTTAATTGTTTTATTTATTACAGGCTTTATAGGTTTTTCTCAAAAAAAAATTGATAAGGAAATATCTGAATCATATAAAAATTATCGAGAAGATCAATTCTATATATCTGTAACTTATAATTTACTCAATGAAAAACCTGGTGATGTTAGTCAGAGTGGGTTTTCTTCAGGCTTTCATTTTGGCTTTATAAGAGACATGCCTATTAATAAGAAGCGAACTGTAGCCTTAGGTTTAGGTTTAGGTTTGTCCACTAACTCCTTTAATCAGAATATAGCAATTACAGAAACTAACAGTAATGTTTCATTTAATGTAATTGATGAAAGCGTAGTAAATGTGTCTAAAAATAAATTTACAACTTATTTATTGGAGGTACCATTTGAGTTGAGATGGAGAAAATCGAGCCCAACCAATTATAGCTTTCTAAGAATATATCCTGGTTTTAAATTAGGATATCTTTTCTACAATTCCACTAAATTGAAAAGTGACCAAGGTAATACTAAGCTTTCTAATATTGATGAATTTAATAGGCTTCAATATGGCTTAACATTAAGTGCAGGATATGGTACATGGAATTTACATGCCTATTATGGTTTGAACCCTATTTTTGAGAGTTCTACAAAATTAGGTAGTGCACCTCTAAATATGACTGCTTTTAAAATTGGCTTAATTTTTTACATCCTATAGCCAATACTTCATAAACAATATCTGAGGGAATAAACCTGTTATTAAACCAATAATAAGTTCTTGATTTGTGTGTGCTTTTAGATGCAAACGCGATGTTGCAATGGCACCAATGATTATCATCATTAGCGCAATAGTACCATTGATATTAATTTTATAGTGTAGGCCAACTGCTATAGCAAACATAAAAAAACCAGAAGAAGCAATCATGTGTATGCTTGCCTTAACTTTAAAAACAGCCATTATAAAACAAGCCAAAGTAGAGCATAGTATTCCTAAAAAGAAATAATACAATTCAACAATTTCATTTGGTGTTAATACTCTAATTAGTATTAGGGTTATAATTACACAGTTAATAAGTAGAGGGATTAAGCGTTCTCTTGTGCTTTTTAAATAAATGGTATCTACCTTGTTGATAGTTTTAAGTAGAAAAAATAACAAGATAGGCAGTATTATAGTAAGTATAACTATAGAGAAAATTTTAGCATTCTGTATAGGTTTTGGGATATAACGAGGTGTTTTGTGAAAATAAAACATCACACCAAGTAAAGGCATAATCAAAGGATGAAA
The DNA here is from genome assembly GCA_030149115.1 of Winogradskyella sp. Taxonomy (GTDB): domain Bacteria; phylum Bacteroidota; class Bacteroidia; order Flavobacteriales; family Flavobacteriaceae; genus Winogradskyella. The sequence continues at coordinate 3,025 of JASBSE010000279.1, forward strand.
AACAAAAGATATGCTCTTTAAAAGAAAATTTTTCATCCAGAAATAAATTATAGTTCTTTTCTCAATCTTGCAACAGGAATGTCTAATTGCTCTCTGTATTTAGCAACTGTACGTCTGGCGATAGGATAGCCTTTTTCTTTTAAAATTTTAGATAGGGCTTCG
>JASBSE010000281.1 GCA_030149115.1 Winogradskyella sp.
GTGAGGAGTATAACACTAAACCAGAAATCGCAGAAGCTATTCTGGTTTTGGATCGTTTAGCTAAAAAGATGCGATCTCAACGTATGAGACATGGAGCTATTTCTTTTGATAAAGTTGAGGTAAAATTCAATTTAGATGAAGATGCTAATCCTGTTGGAGTATTCTTTAAAACTAGTAAAGATGCTAACAAACTTATAGAAGAGTTTATGTTGTTAGCTAATAGAAAAGTATCTGAATTTGTTGGTAAACAAAACCCTAAAAAAACCTTTGTCTATCGTGTACATGATGAGCCAGATGAAGCTAAATTAGCACAGCTTCAAACAGTAGTGTCTCGTTTTGGTCATCAACTAAATTTTAAGGATAGAAATAGTATAGCTTCATCTTTAAATAGGCTTTTAACAGATGTGGTAGGGAAGAAGGAACAGAATTTAGTAGACACATTAGCTATTCGTACCATGTCTAAAGCAGAATATACCACGCATAATATTGGGCATTATGGTTTAGCCTTTGATTATTATAGTCATTTTACATCACCAATTCGTCGTTATCCAGACGTTATGGCTCATCGTTTATTACAGCTCTATTTAGATGGTGGTAAATCTGCAAACGAAGAAGTTTACGAAGAAAAATGTAAGCACAGTAGTAATATGGAATACCTAGCGACAAAAGCTGAGCGCGATTCTATTAAGTACATGCAAATTCGTTTTATGCAAGATCATCAAGACGAAGAATTTTTAGGTGTAATTTCTGGTGTTACAGACTGGGGAATTTATGTAGAAATAGAGTCCAATAAATGTGAAGGCATGGTAAGCGTTAGAGACATGAAAGACGATACTTACGATTTTGATCAGTCGCACTACGCTATGATAGGTCGCAATACAAAAACAATGTATCAACTTGGGGATGAGGTTATTGTTAAAGTAAAAGATACCGATTTAGTGAAAAAACATCTCGATTTTTATCTAGTTGGAAAGCCTGAGGAAAACGACTAAATTTACCTTAAAAAGAAATTTATTATGATTCTTACAACGACCAATTCTATAGAAAATTTTAAGATTATTGATTACTTAGGTATAGTAACAGGTGTTGCTATTAATGAAGAAAAGCTGGCTATGGGATTTAGCATGTCTAAGTATTTTAATTCTGTAAGAGATAGTATTGATGTTACTAAAGAAAAAGCATTTCAGCAATTACAAGAAAATGCAAAAAAATTAAATGCAAATGCTGTAGTTGGTATAAAAGTTGAAATAGAATTAACAACTCACAATTATGCAATGGTTTCTGTTACAGGAACAGCTGTTAAAGTAGCTGCATAGCTTTTTTAAAATTATTAAAATGAAGAATTATCTTTTATTATTAGCATTTACTTTAGGTTTATCTATAAATGCACAAGACACTATTGAGAAAAATATTGGAGAATTTTCTACTGTAAAAGTCTATGATTTAATCAATCTTAGAATGTTAAGATCGGATGTAAATAAAGTGATTATTTCAGGCGAAAACAAAGAAGATGTTCAGATTATAAACAATAACGGGAAGTTAAAAATCAGGATGAAACTTGAAGAAAGCTATGATGGTAATGATGTTGTAGTTAATTTATATTACACTTCTGTTAATGTTATAGATGCTAACGAAGGAGCCAGTGTTGAGGTAACTGAACCAATTGAACAATTTGAGATAGATTTAAAAACACAAGAAGGAGGCGAAATTACTGCTGAACTTAAAACCACTTATGCTAATTTCAGAGCTGTAACTGGTGGAGTAATTAATGTTTCAGGGAGTTCAAAAAATCAAGATATATCTATCTATACAGGTGGTGTTTTTAATGGTAAAGAGCTTATTACAGAGCAAACCGAAGTAAGTGTTAATGCTGGTGGAGAGGCTTTTGTAAATGCTTCAGAATTAGCAGATGTAAGAATAAAAGCTGGAGGAAATGTGTATGTCTATGGAGAGCCTAAACAAATTAATGAATCTAAAGTATTAGGAGGTAAAGTAAAGCGAATGTAGATTTTCATTTTAATACTAATTAATATCTTAAAAATCTCAACAGCTTTAGTTTAGCATTTCTTAATTAGTTTACTACTTTTGTGTAAACCGCAAGTTTACATGTTTGACGACATCTTAACAGCCATTCCTTTTGGTGTAATTTTAGCTTTTACAATTGGTCCTGTTTTCTTTGTATTATTAGAAACCAGCGCAACTAAAGGTTTTACCAGTGCACTTGCATTTGATTTCGGTGTAATTTTAGCAGATATTGTTTTTATACTACTCATTTTTATGAGTACTGATACACTGTTAGACAAGATTAAGGACGACCCAAAACTCTTGGTATTCGGTGGAGTTTTACTTGTTGTATATGGATTAATTTCCTTTGTAAAGGTGTCAAAATCCTTTAGGTCAATCGTAAGAGAACATCACAGAATTAAGCTTCCAAAAAAAGATTATGGTAAGCTTTTTATAAAAGGATTTTTACTCAATTTTATAAATATTGGAGTGCTTTTAGGTTGGTTGGGTTTTATTGTAATAGGAACTTCTATAACCAAATCAGAGAATGGAGTAACTGTTTTTATTATCACTATGTTAGTGTCTTATTTTGTATGCGATTTATTTAAAATTGCAGCAGCAAAACGTTTAAAAAATAAGTTGACACCAAGACGAATTTTTAAAACCAAGAAGATTGTTGCTTTAGTTATTTTAGGCTTTGGTATTTTGCTACTTTCTCAAGGCTTATTTCCTGAACTTTACGAAAAGGGTAAAGAGCAAATAGAAAAGGTAAATCCTTTAGATTAATTAGGTTTTGAAAAATAATCGAATTGTAACTTTTTTACTAAGAATAGCTCTTATTTTACTAATCATAGGAGCATTATTCAAAATAATGCATTGGCCTCACTCTAAAGAACTAATGTTTATTGGTGGCATTTCTATAGCGTTTTTATATACTATTCGCTTTTTATCTAAAACGGATAAGTCAAGATTAGATTTTGTAAAATTAGGTCTTGTGTTGTTGTGGTCTTTAGGTTATTTAATTAAAGTCTTTCATCTTTATAATTTACCATATTTAATAGAAATAATTACAATGGTTTTATTCTTTTGGTGGATAATAGAAGAGGGTTTTTATTATTTTAAAAGAAGAAAGTTTAAGGAAAAAGGATGGCTTAAAATTATCTACTTTATCCTAGTTGGTTTTGTTGCTTTATCACTTTTTGCTGGTACTTTATTTAAGATACAACATTGGCCTTATGGATCTTTAATCTTTACGATAGGTATATTTTTACTCTGCTTTATTCTTGTTTTTGATTATTTCGTTATGGAGTAACAATAGGTTTTGTAGAAATAAGAATTGAATTTAAATTTAGAAGTAGTATAAAAACTTAATCATAAAAAAACCTCTGATAATTCAGAGGTTTTTTTGAGGTGTCGAGCGGATTCGAACCGCTGTAGATGGTGTTGCAGACCACTGCCTAGCCACTCGGCCACGACACCTTATTGCGAGGGCAAATATATAAATTAATAATGTTTTACCCTATAGAGGTCTAATTTTTTCGTTTTTCAGAAAGTTTTAT
>JASBSE010000407.1 GCA_030149115.1 Winogradskyella sp.
CTTCAAATTTATAAATAATGGCATCTTTGGCTATACCGCTTACGATGCAGTAAAGTATTTTGAAGATATTGAGATTTCAAAAAAAGAAAATTCTATTGATATTCCAGACATTTATTATGCGGTATATCAAAACATCATTGCCATTAACCATTTTAAAAACGAGGCTTACATTTTTGCGCATTGTTTTGATACTGATAACAACATTGATGAGATACATCAAATTATACTAACAAGGCAATATGCCTCTTACAACTTTGATGAAAAAGGTGACATTCAATCTAACCTCACAGATGAAGAATATAAACAACATGTAGAGCTCGCTAAAAAACATTGTGCCAGAGGTGATGTGTTTCAGCTAGTATTGTCTAAGCAGTTCTCACAAGAATTTAGTGGAGATGAATTTAATGTATACAGAGCATTAAGAAGCATTAATCCTTCTCCTTACCTATTTTATTTTGATTACGGAAGTTTTAAAATCTTTGGAAGTTCACCAGAAGCACAACTCATCGTTAAAGAAGGTAAAGCAGAAATTCATCCTATTGCAGGTACGTTTAAGAGAACAGGAAATGACCTTAAAGATGCTGAACTAGCAGAAAAGCTCATTAACGACGACAAAGAAAACAGCGAGCATGTAATGCTTGTTGACCTAGCCAGAAACGATCTTAGTAGACATTGCTTTAATGTTACAGTAGAAAATTATAGAGAAGTACAATTCTTTTCGCATGTAATTCACTTAGTAAGTAAAGTAACAGGGACGAAACATAAAGGAGCTGATACTATGCAAATCGTGGCAGATACATTTCCTGCAGGAACATTAAGCGGTGCTCCAAAACATATGGCAATGCAACTCATAGAAAAATATGAAAAAACAAGCCGTAGTTTTTATGGAGGTGCTATAGGTTTTATGGATTTTGAAGGCAATTTTAACCATGCCATTATGATTAGAACATTTTTAAGTAAAAATCACAAACTATTCTGGCAAGCAGGTGCAGGATTGGTCGCAAAATCTAGCCCAGAAAACGAACTACAGGAAGTCTATAATAAGTTAGGTGCTTTAACAAAAGCCATTGAACTTGCTAAAGAAATTTAATATGAAAAAGGTTTTAGTAATCGACAATTATGATAGTTTCACTTACAATTTAGTTCATTATTTAGAAGACTTAAATTGTGAAGTCACTGTAAAACGAAATGATAAATTAACACTTGAAGAAGTAGATGCTTTTGATAAAATAGTGCTTTCACCAGGTCCTGGAATACCAGACGAAGCCGGACTTTTAAAGGAGATTATTGCTAAGTACGCACCAACAAAAAGTATACTTGGTGTTTGTTTAGGACAACAAGCTATTGGTGAAGTGTTTGGTGGTACATTAGAAAATCTAGACACAGTTTATCATGGTGTTGCAACACATGTAACGCTTTCTGTTGATGATGAGTCATTATTTAAAGGTATAGATAAAACCTTTGAAGTTGGCAGATACCACTCTTGGGTAGTGAGTAACAATTTACCAGCGGTATTAGAGGCTACTTCATTTGATACTAATGGGCA
>JASBSE010000411.1 GCA_030149115.1 Winogradskyella sp.
AAAATAATCAATCGAAAGTGATAAAAATAGATTCTAAAAATGGAAAAATTTTATCGGAATTTATTGAAATACCTATTGATTAAAAAACTACCTATAACAATTTATAACCGCAATTACGGCAGATTCGACTACGTCCGAATCCACTCGGAATTGCTAACATCTGTGCTTAACCGAAAAACATTAACTTTAATTCCATAACAGACAGTTATACGAGACCGTTGTAAATAATTAAAAGACCAAGGAATGAAAAAAATATTCTTTTTAGTTCTACTAAATTTAATGATAGCTTGTAAAGAAAGTAAAAGGAACGAAAATGAAAAGGTACAAGCAGAAACAGACAATTTAGAATTAATCGAAATTTACAAAAATGATCAAAACGAACGAAAATCAGAAAACATTGATTTCGGTGAGTTATATCTCAATGATAGTTTAAGAAGAGTCCGTGTCAATCAACTTTTGGATGCTGGAAAAATAAAAACGGGAAAAGACTATGCGAGAGCAGCAATGGTGTTTCAACACGGAAAAGATTCTGTTGATTTTAGTAAGGCTGTTGAATTTATAAAAATAGCAATCGATAAAGATACAACCATTAACAAATGGCTTTATGCTGCTGCCACTGATAGATATCTTTTAAGCAAAGGACAACCTCAGATTTACGGAACTCAGTATTCAAAAGAAGGTGATGGACCATGGAAGCTTGACAAAATTGACACAACTAAAATATCAGATTATGAAAGAAAAAAATTGGTGTAAAGACTTTGGAAGAGCAAAAACTTTATGTTAAGGAAATGAATATGTCTGAAGAATAAAAACTATTTACAACAATGGCTATAAATAATTGCTTTTTCTTACCTACTTCTGAAAATCCACACGGATTTTCTATTCGGTTTGTATTTGCTAAATTAGGTGCTTAAACACGCCAATAATCATACACAAACACGTTAGCCCTAACAAAAAACAAATGAAAATTTACCTAATACTCTTAATTCCCTTTATTTTTTTGAATTGTAATAATTCAAATGAAAAACCTGATATCCCAATTATAAAAAAAGATTCAGAGCCAGTTAATCAATCTAAAGATTCAACAATTAAAGAAAAGAATACAGTAAAAAAAAGTAACAAAAGTTCATCTGTTACTAATAAAACACAAACTGAATATCCTGATTGGCTGAACACTATAAATGAACAAATAAATGATGAATCAGGGCAATACGGCGAATCAAAAATTACGAATTACACCAAACTGAATGACTCTCTTTCCTATGCTATATATGAGTTTAATGATGGAGTCTGCTCAAAACAGACATTAGATACTTATCTTAACAAAAAAGAAGTTGACCACATTGAAATTAGTGTGGGTTGTGATCAAGATTTGTCAATTCCAGAGTATGAATGGAAGGAATATGAACTGATAAAATCTAAAATAATTAAGTTAAAAGCGTATAGAGAATATGTTCACGATTCATTGATTGATGCTAATGGATATATGAAAGACAGATATGACTTTTTAGAAGCGGAAACAAAAACTGACTCTGTCATTACTCTTTACGAAATACAAGTTAATGGTGAGATTAATAAACATAATAAAAACCAGTATTAACAGAATGTATAAATTATAGTGTTTACACAACTACAGTTTATGCGAAAACAATATACTATTACTTGATTAACTAATATGAAACAAACTTTATCTATAGCATTCCTATTATTATCAACATATCTATGCGCTCAATCAAAAGATTGTGTTGACGTTAAAAATGGAAAATTTAAATATTTAGACTCTCAATCCAATGAATTTATAGTAAAAAGGACTGACTCTATTCAAATAGACAGTCGTTTAAACAAGAGCCTGGTCTTTTACAGCAAAATAAAGTGGAAATCTGATTGCGACTACGACATGGAAATTTATAAAGTAAGCGATTCACTATTCAACCCTTTAATAGGTAATGTATTTGAGTTAAACATATTGAGTGTAGACAATAATAAGATAAAATTGAAATCTAAAACTCTGAATGGAAAAAGAGAATCTGAAAATTATATGGAAATCATTGAGTAAAAAAGAATTCAATCCTATTGCTATCTTTCGGCTACAGTACACTAACACAGCTTGTAATTTCATTATAAACCATAAGCAAACACAGTACCCACATCTCATAATGACAAGAATACTAACCATAATAACAATTCTAATTTCAGCAAGTTTGTTTGCTCAAGAATCACAATTTTGCGACAAAGAAAGCTGTAGTCTGCCGAAAAATCATGAAACGCATTCTGATCCATACTACAATGGACATCTTTGTGAGAACTTTAATCCTAAACAAGCTGATTTTAGCTCAGAATATTTAAAACTTCAAACTGAAAACATCTCTAAATTATCTACCGATAAAACTGACACATTGCGAGATTATAAGTTTGATATAGATTCGTTGTTTAACACAGGTAAATTTCAACAAAACGGAGTTATCGGATTAGATTACAAAAGAATTAGGATACATATTTCTCAAACAAAACAAGAGGACGATAAATTAGAATTTATAATAAGCGGTAAATCTAATGTATCAGGAAATATATGTGATTTTGAAGGGACATTAAAAGTAAGCCACATATATGAAATTAATGAAAATTATGAATTTCCTGGTCAGGCTTCACTCTTTGCAGAGTATGAGTTCTTTGAAGATAGCACACAAAATCATGTAGGCGTCTTTAAAGGAGTTTTTGAATGCGCTGTCTATATTAACCATGACACTAAAGAGATTAAACTAGACGAAAGTTTTTCTATCGCTGATGGTTATTATAATAGAACCTATGTAGGCATATGGAAAAGTTATAATTCAGGAATAGAAAAAAAATGTATTTGGGGCGATTATCGACTTCCTTTCACATTTGACTTTGACCAAGGTGATGGAGAAATGATGGTCAACGTAAAGTATATTGAAAATGGTTGGGAGACATTTGGTGATGGTTCAGAATACGAATACTCAACAGGGAAAGCTAAACTGAAAAATCAATGGTGGAAATAAATAACTTTAGACCATGAATTAAACACCCTTCTCATTATCGATTAGATATTGATTGCTTGTTTAACCCTTATAACACTAATTGCTATAAGAAATTATGAGAAAATTCATTTTTGGCATAACAATCATATTTACAGTTTTATCCTGTAAATCTGACAGGAAAGACTATTTAATTAAATTTTATGAAGGTGAGTTTGATGAAATTGGAGTTCCTACTGGCTATCTGAATTCAAAAGGCGACACTATTGTACCTATTGGGAAGTATTATTATTGCTACACTGATACTATTAGAGATTTTGGAATGGTAATAGAAAACGAAACTGGCAAAATACTTGGCATTGATAAAAATGAAAATGAGTTGTTTGAGGTTTTTAAAACTGACAATGGACCTGATTACATTGAAAATGGGCTTTTTAGAATCGTAAAAAACAATAAAATTGGATATGCTAACAGTAATGGGAAAATAGTAATCTCTCCTCAATACAATTGTGCACATTCATTTGTTCAAGGTAAAGCCAAAGTATCCGATTCTTGTGAAACAAAAACAACGAGCGGTCAGAAGTATTTTTTTGGAACCGATTGGTACTTCATAGATACTAAAGGGAATAGAATAAAATAATATTACAGTAATTTATATATGAAGCTACTAACTAAAAAGAAAATAACTTATGTTTTAAACATAGTGCTATTTCTAATTTTAGTTGTTCCATATTCCTACACCTATAGTCATCATAATGAAACAGAAGATTTGAACTGGACACCTAATTTTGTCTTTGAGCAAATAGATTTATTAAGTTTCTATCTACTGATTACGATTCCGGTCATTGGGTTTCAAATAGCCAAAACCAACACTTTAAGAAAAAAGCTTTTAATCATAAGTTTAATTGTCTCAATACTTTACTTTATTGGTACAGTACCCTCATTGTTTCTGCCTATTCAAGATTTTTCACCTAGTATTGGCAATATATTAGTCCTAACACTTTTCCCTCTAATTATGGTGATTTTTAAGATTGGGCCATCCCAAAAGCAATAAAAACTCTGTTTCAAAACCATAAAATCATAATTTTAATGAAGTCTCTTGACTTAAATGACTGAACTTTAAGTAACTTTAAGCTGTTAATACCAAATTCAATATGAAGTACATCTACTTATTTATCTGCTTGTTTATAACAGGTTCTATTTTATCTCAAGAAGATAAAATTGCATACTTTAAAACAGACAAAACATTTGTTTATGCAGATAATAATCCTGACTCATTTTATGCCATAGAAATACCTGGCGATAGTATAAATCTTAGTGAAATTCAGGGAGCTTTTAAAGTGGATGATTACATCATTCAATTTATAAAAAATCCATACAATCTAGAAGAGTACACCAATAAAATGGACTCTATAAAAGAAATTGAATTGCTAAAAAGTAAGATGAATTGGGAACTAGATTACATACAAGACGATGTACTAAAGAAAAAAGTAAAAAGTGATTATAGCGTTTTTAAAAACAAACTAGGAAAACGGTTTTTGTTATGGGAATATAGGTTACCAAAAATGGATTATTCTGATGTTGATATACAAACAGTTAAAAACTATTTTCTAACTTTTGTTGCTAACAAGCATGTGGCTTGTATATCAATTCCTGCTTTTGAGGATAATGATGAAATTTCTAATTTTCTACAGAGAATTAGCGAAAATATAAGAGTTTATGGTAGTGAAATAGATTTAAACGCGCTGTACTATCAAATAGATGCAAAAGATGATGAAAAAGAGATTGTTTACACCGATTCTTTGAGCCATTATGAAATTGAAATACCAAAGTGGCTTAATGTTATTAATACAAATTCTAATATCGTATTTGGTGGTACATTTCCAGATATTGATAACATTAAAAATGCCATAATAGTCAGTCCATTTGAAAAGGGAGATTTTGATAATTCTTTTTCAAAATTTAATGATGAAAATGTATTAAAACTAAAAATCGGAGATAAATTAGGAGGAGGTACAGTTTTGCTAACCAAAGAAATAGAAACTCCAAAGTCTGTTAATGGCGTGGCTTACAATATACAGGTCGCACAAGGAAACTCTATTTACGAAAACGTCTGTTATACTATAGATACAGGAAGTCATTATCTATTCATTTTCTTTACCTCTACACCGCAAACAATTAAAAGAAATATGGATTTATTAAATGACTTTATGTCCAGAATTAAAATTTTAAAATGATGAAACCATATTACAAGTTATACCCTATGATACTATTATTCTCTTTTTTTGGTCTATTTGGACAAAACAAAGGTGACGAAAGCCTTAAAAAACCAGAGCTAAAAAGTGGACAAATATGGAAGTATAACACTCGAAAGGGTGAAGAAAAATCTAGAGTTGTAATTCTTAAAGTTGAAGATTATGGGCAAAAAGGACAAGTAGTTCATATTGCGGTTAACGAATTAAAAATTAAAAACGAACAGATTGATGGTGGGTTTTCTAAAGACATAGGACATTTGCCTTTTAATAAAGAATCGCTTTTAAAGAGTCTAACAAAACTAGAAGGCACAATAGATAAATTGCCTGAATATATGGACGGTTACCTACAATGGAAAGAAGCATTTGATAATGGTGAAGGTGGTGTGTTTACTATACAAGTCAAAGAGGTTGTTGAGTTTCTTGAAAAATCTATGAATGGTTAAGGCGTATTTCTTAGATTAAATTCCGACACATATTAAATTCTATAAACGTTCTATAAAAGCAAATGAAAAATACATTAATAATACGATGAGAAAGCTACAATTTAAAATAGATATTAAGGCATCAGCAAAAAAGGTTTACAATACCATGCTAGGTATTGATAATATTAAAACCTACGAAGAATGGACAGCTGTTTTTAATCCAACCTCAACATACGAAGGTAATTGGAACAAAGGATCTAAAATCTATTTTGTTGGCACAGACGAAAATGGTAAACGTGGTGGAATGGTATCTGAAATTGCAGACAATATTCCTTCAAAATTTATTTCAATTCGACATTACGGAATTTTAGATGGTGAGAATGAAATAACCGATGGTCCTGATGTAGAGAAATGGGCTGGCGGACTTGAAAACTATTTCTTTGAAGAACATAATGGTATGACAACAGTAACTGTTGAAACCGAAGCTGATAATGAATATCTCGATTATTTTGATACTACCTGGCCAAAAGCTCTGGATAAGCTAAAAGAACTCTCTGAAATGTAACTTTTTAAAAGATAAACCTGACGCATGAAAAAATCAATAGCAATTTTAACATTCTTTATTCTAGCAATAGCTTGTAAAAATAAAGGCACTACATACAACGACCCTATCCCAGAACACGATAGCATAAAAATAGCATCTAAATATGTCAATGAAGATCGTGTTATAAATGTTTGGACACCACCTAGCTATAAAACATCATCAGAACATTTTCCTGTACTCTATATGCCAGATGGAGGTATAAAAGAGGACTTTCCTCATATAGCAAACACGCTCTCTAAATTGTTAGAAGAAGATAAAATTCCTCCTTTTATATTGGTCGGAATAGAAAATACCGAAAGAGGAAGAGATCTAACAGGTTCTTCAGAAGCAGAAGATGATAAACAATATTGCCCTATTACAGATGGAGCAAAAGATTTTAGAGCTTTTATTGCTGAAGAATTAATACCTGAAATTAATAAAAGATATAGAACTCAACCTAAAAAAGGAATTATAGGAGAGTCTTTGGCTGGTCTATTTGTAATGGAAACGTTTTTTACAAAACCAGAAACTTTCGATTTTTACATTGCTATGGATCCTTCGCTTTGGTGGAATAACAATTACCTAGCTAGTAATGCAGATACTTTGCTAACCAAACTTCCTGAGAAAGATTTAAAACTATGGTTTGCTGGCTCTAGTGTAGAAGATATTTCTCAATACACCAAGTTAGTCAATAAGGCATTACAGAACAATGCACCGTCAAATTTAACTTGGAAATATTCAGACGAACCGAACGAGCAACATAATACTATTTTTAGAGCTACTAAAGAAAAAGCGCTTATTTGGACCTTAAATAATTAAGAATAGACTCAAAACATTAATCAACTTGTTTATTGAAATAATAAATTGAACTAATTAGTAGTTATGTGTATAACAATCAATCTTTGAAAACTTATGCGTCACTATTCAAAGTCAATTATACCTCTGTTTTCGTTTTGTCTTTTTTCATTTTATTCTTTTTCACAAATACCTGATGGTGGAACTCATGAAAAATGGGAATATATACTGGAAGACACAGGAGATGTTCTTCAAATAGCACTACCTGCTACTGCATTTTTAACAACTATTATTAAGGAAGATTGGGAAGGTACAAAACAATTTGCCTTCTCTTATGGAACAAGTTTGGTGCTAACACATTCGCTAAAACGAATTATCAAAAAACAGCGACCAGAAGGTAGACATCTTTTTGATGCCTTCCCTTCAGGACATACAACATCAGCATTTTCAGGAGCTTCATTTATACAACGTCGTTATGGATGGAAATATGGTAAATGGGCATATTTATTAGCTACTGTAGTTGGTGTAAGCAGAATGGAAGGTCCAGATGGGTGGCATGATATCTGGGATGTTTTAGCAGGTGCAACCGTAGGAATTGGTAGTACTTACATTTTTACAACACCTTATGACCAAAATAAATATAATATTAGTTTTTCCTCAAACAAAGATGGATTTTTGTTGGGTTTTAGTCTAAAATTTTGAAAAAAAACCAGCATCTTTTTAGATGCTGGCTTAAATATTTAGATACCTGCATTCGCAGGTATTTTTAATTACCTAGAATAATTAGGTGCTTCTTTAGTGATAGTAACATCGTGTGGATGGCTTTCGTGAATACCGCTTGATGTAATTTTAACAAATCTTCCAAACTCTTTCAATGTTGCAATATCCTTTGCTCCACAATAACCCATTCCGGCTCTAAGTCCACCAACAAACTGATGAATACTTTCAAACAATTCACCTTTATATGGTACACGACCCACAATACCTTCTGGTACTAATTTTTTAATATCGTCTTCAACATCTTGGAAATAACGGTCTTTACTTCCTTGTTTCATAGCTTCAACAGAACCCATTCCGCGATACGATTTAAACTTACGGCCTTCATAAATAATCGTTTCTCCCGGACTCTCTTTAGTTCCTGCTAAAAGGGAACCTAACATTACAGTATCAGCACCAGCAGCAATTGCTTTAGGTATATCACCTGTATAACGAATTCCACCATCAGCAATAACTGGTACGCCACTACCTTTAATAGCTGCAGCAACTTCTAATACTGCTGAAAACTGAGGAAAACCAACACCTGCAACAACACGTGTTGTACAGATAGAACCTGGACCAATACCTACCTTTACAGCATCTGCACCTGCTTCAACTAAGTATTTAGCAGCTTCACCTGTTGCAATGTTTCCAACGATAACCTCAAGTTTTGGGAATTTAGATTTTATTTCCTTTAAAACAGACACCACACCTTTTGTGTGTCCGTGAGCTGTATCTATAACAACAGCATCAACACCTGCATTAACCAAGGCTTCTGCTCTATCAACAGCATCACCTGTTACTCCAATTGCAGCAGCTACTCTTAATCTTCCGTAAGAATCCTTATTTGCAATTGGTTTTTGGGTCACTTTAGTAATATCTCTAAACGTGATTAAACCTGCAAGCTTATCACCTTCAACAATCAATAATTTTTCGATTTTATTTTCTTGTAAAATCGCTTCGGCATCTTTTAATGATGTACCAACAGGAGCAGTCACAAGATTTTCTCCAGTCATTACCTCTATAATTGGTCTATTGTTTTGATGCTCAAAACGTAGATCGCGATTGGTAACAATACCTTTTAAGTTTCCTTTGTCATCAACAATAGGAATACCTCCAATGCTATGCTCTTTCATGGCATTTTTAGCATCTGCAACAACAGCATCCATTGGCAACGTTACTGGATCTATAATCATACCACTCTCAGCACGTTTTACACGACGCACTTTGGTTGCTTGCTGCTCTATAGTCATGTTTTTGTGCAACACACCAATACCACCTTCACGAGCCATAGCTATAGCCATTCTACTCTCTGTAACTGTATCCATAGCGGCTGAAATCACAGGAATATTTATGGTAATGTTTCTCGTAAATTTTGTTTGAATATTTACTTCGCGAGGAAGTACTTCAGAAAATGCTGGAACT
>JASBSE010000414.1 GCA_030149115.1 Winogradskyella sp.
CTCTGGAAACGGAAGTTTAGCGCTAAGCTTTGAAGTTGTTTTAGAAAAAGCTCAACATGCTGATATTTGGTTAAGCCCATCCTACTATTCAAGCTATGAACAACTTGAAGAAGCTAGTGAGCTATATACCAACTTTGATGCTTTTAATAATAAGTCAATTTATTCGTTTGTTAACACTACTGGTGCAACAGGTGGCGTTTTATATTATGAATTGGGTACAGCAAGACCCGATTTGGTATTAAAAGACCTTATAAAAATATGTCATCCTAAACTATTAAAAAAGTACACACCTCATTTCTTTAAATCTCTTAACTAATTGCATAATTCCCAAACATATCAATTTCAGTACGCACTACTAGTAGTAATACTAATTGCCTGCTTTTTTATTAATATTAGTTTAGGTTCTGTAAACATCCCTTTAAAGAGCATAATCGGCAGCCTATTTGGCAATATTGATAACACAACATGGGACGTTATAATTACTAATTACAGGTTACCTAAAGCCATGACATCAATTTTAGTTGGCTCTGGACTTGGAATTTCAGGATTATTAATGCAAACCTTATTTAGAAATCCATTAGCAGGCCCTTTTGTTCTAGGTATTACGTCTGGTGCTAGTTTAGGTGTTGCGTTAATAATTTTAGGATCTGGTCTTTTTGGTGGATTCTTCGCTACAACCTTAATCTCAAAATGGAGTATTGTCATTGCAGCTAGCCTTGGTAGTTTCTTGGTATTATTAGCGGTTTTAGCTATATCACATAAAGTTAGAGATACCATGGCTATACTTATTATAGGTTTAATGTTTGGAAGCATTACTGCTGCAGTGGTAAGTGTATTATCGTATTTTAGTTCTGCAGAACAATTACAACAATACGTTTTTTGGGGTTTTGGTAGCTTAAGTAATTTGTCCTGGAAAGAACTCGGCATTTTCTTCTTAATATATCTTGTTGGTATGATTTTGAGTATTATGTCAATTAAGTCACTGAACAGCTTATTACTAGGTGAAAATTATGCCAAAAGTTTAGGTATTAACCTAAAACAAAGTCGGTTTATCATCATACTAGCAACAAGTTTAATTGCAGGAACCATTACGGCTTTCGCAGGTCCCATTGCCTTTATTGGCTTGGCCATTCCACATTTAACGCGTCAAATTTTTAAAACCTCTAATCATAAAATTCTATTACCAGCAGTATTTTTGTTTGGTGCTATTACAATGCTTATTTGCGACAGCATAGCACAGGTTCCTGGTAGTGATTACACCTTACCTATTAATGCTATAACCGCTTTGATTGGTGCACCTGTTGTGATTTGGCTGTTAGTTAGACAACGAAAAATGATGTTTTAAATGAAAATGAAAAACCTAACTTGTCATTCCGCACTTGATGCGGAATCTAATGAGGTCCTGAATCAAGTTCAGGATGACAGAATTGCTTTTATATATTGAATACTAAAAAACCAAATACCATCCTAAAAGCAAAAAACCTTTCCATTGGTTACAAGACCAAAAAGGGTGAAGCAGTCATTTCTCAAAACATCAATTTCGAATTAGAAAAAGGACAACTCATTGGTTTGGTTGGTGCTAATGGCATTGGTAAATCAACACTTTTAAGAACGCTAATTAAAGTTCAGCCTGCGCTATCTGGAACAGTACTTTTAAATGATATAGATTTAAAATTGATATCGTCTTTAGACTTAGCTAAACAACTAAGCATTGTATTAACCGAAGCATTAACTTCAAAAAACCTCTCTGTATACGAACTCATCGCATTGGGAAGACATCCTTACACCAATTGGGTAGGCAGTTTAACCTCAAAAGATATTGAGATCGTTGAAAATGCCTTTAAATTGGTTAATATTTCAGAACTTAG
>JASBSE010000286.1 GCA_030149115.1 Winogradskyella sp.
TCTGGCAATTTAAAATCACAAGACTTTTCAAAAAACTTATGAGGAATATCAATTAAAATTCCCGCACCATCTCCCGTTACACCATCTGCACTTACCGCACCACGGTGTTCTAACTTTTCAAGAATTTCTAATGCTTTATGTATAATATCATTAGAACGTTTTCCTGTTAAACTACATATAAATCCTGCACCACAATTATCGTGCTCAAATTCTGGCAGATAAAGTCCTTGTCTCTTTAGCATCATCACCTATTTTTTGCTCTAAATTAAACCTGAGTGATTAACTAAGATAGGTGCTAATTTTTGATTTTGAAAAAAGTCAATTCACTTTTCATAAAATATCTAATAAGATGCCTTAGCAATAAAAAATTGCTAATAATTACTGAAAATAATGCAGAAATCATAACAACAAGACACACAAAGGATAATTCAAAAATTCATTAATTTTAAAATAAAAATGTTTATACGATAAGAATAATATATTTTTTGTGTTAAAAAAATAAAGAAACCACAAAACCATATTGATTATTCAAAAAAATAACCCAAAAACAAACTACCCTAGAATTTTATAGGGTTGAAATTTAAAATATAATAAAAATAAGCATATTAACCCCATTTTTTTTAGGGCTAAAAATAAAATATATACATTTGAAGCTAATTAGTCATCTGAACTATATTTTCTAAAACCTAGTCACATAAAAAATGTAATTATCACCAAAATCATGAAAAAAATTGAAGCTATTATTAGAAAATCTAAATTCTCCGCTGTGAAGGATGCTCTTCACGACGTTGGTGTGAATTTTTTCTCTTACTGGGACGTTACAGGCCTAGGAAATGAAAAAGAAGGCCATGTATACAGAGGTGTTTCATACAGCACCAGTGACATCCAAAGACGCTACCTATCAATTGTAGTTAATGACGATTTTGAGGAAGCAACTATTAAAGCCATTTTGAAATCTGGTGCCACAGGACAAGTTGGTGATGGTAAAATCTTTGTATCTGATATTAAGGAATGTTACAGAATACGAACCGGAGAAAAAGGTGGTCAAACTTTAAACTAAAATCATGGAAATATTTACTACAAACAATGTTTGGATGATGATTTGCACAGCCCTAGTTTTCTTTATGCATCTTGGGTTTGCTTTCCTAGAGATAGGATTAACACGTCAAAAAAACACTATAAACATATTATTTAAAAATATATTCATTATTACTGTCGGCCTATTACTATACTATTTGGTAGGCTTCAACTTAATGTATCCTGGAGAGTTTAATGGATTTATTGGTTTTTCCGGTTTCGGTCTAGATGCACCATTGACAGATTCTGGCACTTTAGACTTAACTCATAATGGAGGCTACACGTATTGGACAGACTTTCTATTTCAAGGCATGTTCGCTGCAACCGCTGCTACAATAGTTTCTGGAGCTGTAGCTGAGCGCATTAAAATTGGTCCTTTTATGATTTTTACAGTTCTATATGTAGGTCTGGTTTACCCTATAGCAGGTTCTTGGAAATGGGGAGAAGGATTTTTAGATAAACTAGGTTTTTATGATTTTGCAGGCTCTACACTTGTACACTCCGTAGGAGGATGGGCAGCATTAGTAGCTGTTTGTTTATTAGGCGCAAGAATTGGGAAATTTAAAAACGGAAAACTACAAGCTATACCTGGCCACAATATACCAATTGCCACTGCAGGAGTTTTAATCCTATGGTTAGGATGGTTTGGATTTAACGGTGGCTCAGTACTTTCTGCAGATCCTGAAGCGACATCATTAACGTTAGTAACTACTTGTCTTGCTGCTGCTGCTGGCGGTGTTTTTTCAGCCATAACCTCTTCAATAATGTATAAAAACCTAGACCTTACAATGTTTTTAAATGGCATACTTGGTGGATTAGTTGGTATCACAGCAGGAGCCGATGTTATGAGTCCTACAGATGCAATTATAATTGGTGCCATCTCAGGAATTATTATTGTACTTGCTGTTAGTTTTATTGACAAGCTTAAACTAGATGATCCAGTTGGAGCTATAGCTGTGCATCTTGTATGCGGTATTTGGGGAACTTTAGCGGTTGGAATTTTTGGTTTTAAACCATTAACTAATGAGGCTGGTGATTTTTTAAATACAAATGGTAATGTAGTAGCTTCTGCACTAGATGCTGCTAACGAGCTATCATTTTTACCTCAACTTTATGGTGTATTAGCTTATGCAGCCATCTGCCTTACGTCTTCATTTTTAATCATTTTTACTTTAAAGAAAACTGTAGGCATTAGAGTTTCTGAACTTGAAGAATTAGAAGGCTTAGATGCACATGAACATGGCATGGACGCTTACCCAGATTTCAGACTAAACGAACATTAAATATTATATACTTTGTTTTTAATTTAAATTGTGAAAAAACACCCTCTAAGCATAACATTAGAGGGTGTTTTATTTTACTTTATTTTCAAAAAGTCTATTAAGCAGAATTTCTACTTGCATTAATGTTTCCGAATAAGGATCTGGTAACCATTTTTTCAAAAACCTCAATCTTATCTAGATTTTTTTGATTAGTACTTTTTAGTTCTTGCATTTTCTTTAATGCATATTGTTGAATCGTTAACAATGGCAATACTATTGATTCTCTAACTGCAATTGAAGCTTTAGCAACAGGCTCATTTTCCATCAACTCGTTAAAACCGGTAAGCTTTATTATGAGATGTTTAGTTGTTTCGTACTCTGCATAAATAAGTTTCCAAAAATCGCCATATTCAGGATCGTCTGCCATATATCTTGTTAAATCAAAAAATGACTTAGACAACGACATCATACTATTAGCAATTAATGTTCTAAAAAAACGTGATTCTTTATACAAATGCTGAACTTTTTCAAACTCACCTTTATCCTCATAATGTTTTAAAGCCGTACCAACACCAAAGAAACCAGGTACATTTTGCTTTAACTGACTCCAAGAACCTACAAAAGGTATTGCTCTAAGATCATTAAAATCTAAGCCTTCAGACTTGCCTCGTTTGGAAGGTCGACTACCAATATTTGTCTTAGCATAATACTTTAATGTACTCATATGCTCTAGGTAAGACAAGAATTTAGGGTGTCCTTTAAAATCTACATAAGCCTGATAGCTCAACTCAGCTAAGTGATTCATAACTTCTTTATCTTCCGAAGCCATCTCAGTATTTTTATCATTAAGACGATTCATAATACCAGAACTTATAAGCTGCTCCATATTGTATTGTGAAGAATCTAAAGTTCCGAAGTTAGAACTAATTGTCTGCCCTTGAATGGTTAACTGAATCTCTTTATCCTCTATAGTTGGACCTAAAGACGCGTAGAACTGATGTGTTTTTCCACCTCCACGCGCAGGTGGACCTCCTCTACCATCAAAGAAAATAACATCAACATCATACTTTCTCGATAGAGTTGTTAAAGCTTCTTTAGCTTTAAAAATGGCCCAGTTAGCCATAAGATAACCACCATCTTTTGTTCCATCACTAAACCCAAGCATTATGGTTTGTCTGTTATTTCTATTTTCTAGATGCACACGATAATGTGGATTTGCATACAACTCTTCCATCACTTTTGGCGCAGCAATTAAATCAGTTACAGTCTCAAAAAGAGGCACCACATCTGCAGTTAATTTCTCATTAAATGCCACAATTTTTAGCATAGCAAATAATTGCAAGACATTCATAGTAGTTTGATTATTACTAATTATGTAACGACTACAAGCTATTTCTCCATTTGTCTCTTGTATAGATTTCATTGCTCGTATAGTTTCTACAATATCTTGAGAAAGCTCTTCTTTAAATTCAATAGCTCCAATCGAGCCTTTAATAGATACTAAATGCGATTTTTGGTCATCCTCAGATAACTCAAAGAAATTATTTGGAAATAATTCACTTCCGTTTTCAATCAATTCACCCACAAGAGACCTAAACATTTTGTCATGCACACGACTATCTTGCCTTATATCTAAGCTAGCGAAATGATAACCAAATAATGTCATTTTATTAATCAAAGAAGTTACCTTATCCAGATACAATGATTGATGATTTTCTACTAATTGAGTTCTAATCTCATTTAATTCAGACTTTAGCTCTTCCAATGAAATTTGATTGCTCTTATTCAATAATGTATTATGTAGTCTGTGATTTACATCAACAATGCGTTCTCTAATACCTTTAAATGTTAAGCGTCGTCTTAGATATTTTACATCTTTAATGTAATTTTTAATAATGGACTCCTTTAGTTTTTTCGCAACATTAAGTGTAATTTGAGGTGTTACAAATGGATTACCGTCCCTATCTCCTCCTGGCCAAAAACCTATATTCACCAATGAGTTATTAATCTCATCGTAATCAAAGATATTTTGCTGAACATAATCGTAAATACTGCCAAAAGAATGATAGAAAACATTCTTCAAATACCAAATTAAGTTAACCGCTTCATCATAAGGCGTAGGCTTGTGATCTTTAAAAAATGGAGTTTTTCCTAACTGCCCTAAAAGATCACTAATCTCAGTTAAATTATCTGTTTTAATAGCTTCGGCCAAATCCGTTATAATGCCTAAAACCGCACCAGGATAAAATTGTGTAGGATGCGCAGTTAAAACAATCCTTACATTAAAAGTTTCTAAATATTGCTTTAGCAGATCCTTTTTGTGCTGAGCGGTTGCATTTTCTTTTAAACTTCTTAAGGAACCGACACCTTCCATATTATTAACAGTTGGAAAAGCCGCATCCTCTACTGCATCAAACAATACAACTTGGCGCTCTATATATTGAATAAAGCGGAACAATAAATCTATCTGTCCCTTTTCATCTAGCTGGCTTTGATACTTATCAAAAAAAGCATTTACAATTGTCGTAGGATCATTTTTTTCTTCAAATCCTAATTTGCATGTTTCATGAAACAGCGGCAACAACGCCACAGTTTTTGACAAAGTATCAAAAGGTAATGTCATAAAAATACTGTTGTAAATCTGATACTTGGACAATACATTTTGATTGAAACGTGCTAATTTTGGTTCTGTATGCATACAATTTTTAATTTATTTTTTAGTCAGAATTTCTTTAAAACAAAGAATCTTAAAGATACCATTTTTACTGCAAACACTAAAACCTTAGCTAATATTTAGACATTAAATTATTGTTACACGATTAACTCATTACGTATTTTTACGTTATTGAATACAAAATAGAAAAACTAAGCCATGACAGAACAAGAAAAATATATGCAGGAAGCCGTAAACGCTGCCTTAACAGGAATGCGAAATAATGAAGGTGGCCCTTTTGGTTGTGTCATCATAAAGGAGGGAAAAATAATT
Organism: Winogradskyella sp.; assembly: GCA_030149115.1. GTDB lineage: Bacteria > Bacteroidota > Bacteroidia > Flavobacteriales > Flavobacteriaceae > Winogradskyella. Next base: position 5,326 of record JASBSE010000286.1, read on the forward strand.
GGAAGAGGTAATAACAAGGTCACATCTACCAACGATCCAACAGCCCATGCTGAGATAACAGCCATTAGAGATGCATGTAAAAATCTAGGATCATTTCAACTAGAGGGTTGTGAAATTTATACATCTTGCGAACCTTGCCCTATGTGTTTAGGAGCAATTTATTGGGCAAGACCAAACAAGGTCTATTATGGAAGTAATCAAGTGGATGCTGCAAACATTGGATTTGACGATGAGTTTATTTATAAAGAAATTCCGTTACCTTATAACGAAAGAAGTATTCCGTTTGAACAATTAGCACCAGAAATTGCTATTAAGCCTTTTGAAGAGTGGGAGAAAAAAGAAGATAAAACTGAATACTAGCACTTGCCTAAATACAATCAACCTAAATTATTGGATTTTTAATGTTTTCTGTAATCTTTAAGAATTAACCTCGACAAAAAGCATTATATTGATTTTTCGTACAATTTTAAAACTATTTTAAATGTCTAAAACTTATTACGACCCAGCCGATTTAAGAAAATTCGGTAAAATTTCTGACTGGAATGAAGAACTTGGAAGTAAATTTTTTGAGTATTATAATTCTGTTTTTAAGGAAGGGGCTCTTTCTGAAAGGGAAAAATCATTAATTGCACTCGCAGTTGCACACACTATTCAATGCCCATATTGTATAGATGCTTACACAGGAGATGGCTTACAAAGAGGCATTACAAAAGAAGAAATGATGGAAGCGCTACATGTTGCTGGCGCTATTAGAGGTGGTGCATCTTTAGTTCATGGTGTACAAATGATGAATAAAGTTAATAAGCTAGATGGCTAGACAGCTCTAAATCAAAACTTCTCAGCCTCCATTTCCGTAGATATATTGAATAAGAAAATTTAATTAATGATCACCAAATCTTTACATAAACGAGAAAACGCATTAGCCCAAAGCAAAAAGCAATTAGAAATTCTTTCTAATGGAATTTTTCAAAATGGCGAATTACCAACGTTTAAAGATAAAATCGCCGAAACAAGTCAGTTTCCGTTAAAAGCTAAAACCTTAGAAATTCTTCAGATTAATGTTGGCTACATGTGTAATCAGGTTTGCGAACATTGCCATGTAGATGCAGGACCTGATCGCAAAGAGATAATGACCAAAGAAACCATGCAACAATGCCTAGAGGTTATTAAAAATACTGGAGCACACACCTTGGATTTAACAGGTGGAGCTCCAGAAATGAATCCTAATTTCAGATGGTTTGTTGAAGAAGCTGCAAAGGCTGGTATTAAAGATTTCATAGTACGCTCTAACCTTACAATAATTAGAGCTAACAAAAAATATTATGACTTACCAGAGTTTTTCAAAAAACACAATGTACATGTTGTAAGCTCAATGCCACATTGGACACGTGGAAAAACAGACAAACAAAGAGGAGATGGTGTTTTTGACAAATCCATAAAAGCTCTACAAGAACTTAATGCTATTGGTTACGGTATGCCAGACAGCAACCTAAGACTAGATTTAGTTTATAACCCTTCAGGTGCTTTTTTACCAGGCGACCAAGCTTCAATGGAAAAGGATTTTAAAAAGGCATTAATGGACGATTTTGGCATTCAATTTCATAGTTTATTTGCTATTACCAATCTTCCGATTAGTAGATTTTTAGATTATCTGATAGCTTCAGAAAACTATGAAGACTACATGTATCAATTGGTTGATGCTTACAATCCTGCTGCTGTTGCCAACGTAATGTGTACCAACACGTTGTCGGTTAGTTGGGATGGTTATTTGTACGATTGCGACTTTAACCAAATGCTAGAATTACCTGTAAATAGTAAAGTTAAACATATTTCAGAATACAATGAAGATTTATTAGAAGGTAGAAATATTGTAATATCTCAACACTGTTATGGCTGCACAGCTGGTGCTGGTAGCAGTTGCCAAGGTACTGTGGCGTAAAAAGCCCCTTTAATTCCCCAAAGGGGAAAACTTAAAATATGAAGACAAAAACCTTTTACATATTCTTATCATTCTCGCTGCTTGGTTTCTCTCAAAAACCCCTTTCAGAATTATTAAAAAAGCATAATAACGAAAGCGTACCTTATATTTCAGTTCAAGAATTAGCAATGCCAAAAACCAATGCTATTCTTTTAGACGCAAGAGAACTTAGAGAATATGAAGTTAGCCATTTAAAAGATGCTTTACACGTTGGTTATGATGAATTTAATTTAGAAAACGTCAGCAAGCAACTCAATAATAAAGACCAAATAATTGTAGTATACTGCTCGCTAGGCATACGTTCTGAAGATATTGCAGAACAGCTCAAAAACGAAGGTTACACAAATATATTTAACTTATATGGTGGTATATTTGAATGGAAAAACAACGATTTCAAAATCTATAATTCTGAAAACAACGAAACAGATAAGGTTCATGTATTTTCAGAAAAATGGAGCAAATGGCTCTTAAAAGGCATTAAAATTTATGACTGAAACGCTCGTTATAGTATTTGTAAAAAACACAGCATTAGGATCTGTAAAAACCAGACTAGCAAGAACTATCGGAGATTTTGGAGCACTTAAGGTGTATGAAGAACTTTTGTTGATAACAAAACAAGCTATTAATAAATTAGAGACAGATGTTCGTATATACTTCTCTAAAGAAATAGATTCTAACGAATGGGTAAAATTTCCTAAGTACAAACAGCAAGGTTTAGATTTAGGAGAACGCATGTCCAATGCATTTAAAGACGGATTTAATGATGGGTACAAAAACATTATTCTCATCGGATCTGACCTACCTGACATCAGTACAGCACATATAGAAAACGGTATAAAAGAATTAGAAGATAATAACGTGGTTTTTGGTCCAGCAGAAGACGGTGGTTATTACCTTATTGGGTTAAATATGTTAATTCCAGCACTGTTTAAAAGCAAACCTTGGAGTCAACCTCATTTGCTTCAGACTACGTTACAAGAGTTACACAGTCTTAATATTTCAGTTGGTATTTTAGACACCTTGAACGATATTGATACTTATGAAGATTTAATAACTTCAGACTTTTATAAAAACAACAAAAAACTACAAGAAAAAATTCAACAACTCAATGATTAAATTTATAGAGGAAAGTACAGAATACTTAAAACAAAAAGGTTTTGACAATCCCGAGGTCGGTATTATTTTAGGAACTGGCTTAGGACAACTCATCAACGAAATAGACATTGAAGCTGAAGCCAGCTACAACCATATTCCAAATTTCCCAACGGCAACTGTAGAGTTTCACAAAGGAAAACTTATTTACGGTATACTTGGTGGAAAGAAAGCAGTAGTAATGCAAGGTCGTTTTCATATTTATGAAGGCTACACATTCCAAGATGTGACTTTTCCTGTGAGAATAATGGAAAAACTAGGTATTAAAACACTCTTAGTTTCCAATGCCGCAGGTGCTGTTAATTTAGATTTCAAAAAAGGTGAATTAATGCTAATTGATGATCATATTAACCTTCAAGGAGGTTCACCACTTGCTTTTAAAGGTGTTTCTAAACTTGGCGAACGTTTTGTAGATATGAGCGCACCTTATGATGCAGAAATTATTTCAAAATTTGAAAGCATTGCTTCAGAACACAACATTACATTACACAAAGGCGTGTATGCTTCTGTTGTAGGGCCTCAACTAGAAACCAAAGCAGAGTATCGAATGCTAAAAATTATGGGGGCAGATGCTGTTGGAATGAGTACTGTACCAGAAATTATTGTTGCCAATCATCTTAAGCTAAAAGCTGCAGCCGTATCCGTATTAACAGATGAGTGTGATCCTGAAAATTTAGAACCTGTAAATATTGCTGATATCATTGCGATGGCTAACAAAGCAGAGCCAGATATGATTACGTTATTTAAAGAATTAATTAAAAGTATTTAGCAAAAAGTATGGAGTGTGAATTCTTTTTTAAGAAAGCTACTTCATCTTCTTAAATATTTACTTAGCAAAAAGAAATATGAGTTACCTAGAAACCACAAAAGACGTTTATAAAGAAGCTGCACTAACACCAGATGTTGGGCTATGTTGTACCACTAATCCTATTTGGGAATTACCAGGTTTGAAGATTCCAAGAATTATGCAAGAGATGAACTACGGCTGTGGTTCTACAGTGCATGCGCGTGATTTAACCAACAGCCCAAAAACACTTTATGTTGGTGTTGGTGGTGGCATGGAGTTGCTTCAATTTGCTTATTTCAGCAGACAAAAAGGAGGAATTATTGGCGTGGATGTTGTGGATGAAATGTTAGAGGCTTCTCGTAAAAACTTCAAAATTGCAGAAGAACAAAACGATTGGTTTAAATCTGAATTTGTTGATCTTAAAAAAGGTGATGCTATGAATCTTCCGGTTGAAGATAATAGCATTGATGTAGCAGCTCAAAATTGTTTGTTCAATATTTTCAAAGCCGAAGATCTAAAGAAAGCCATTGCAGAAATGTACCGTGTGCTAAAACCTCATGGACGTTTAGTAATGAGCGATCCTACTTGCGAGCAACCTATGAACGACGACTTACGAAACGACGAACGACTAAGAGCACTTTGCTTAAGTGGTAGCTTGCCAATTGCTGACTATGTAAAAGCACTAACAGATGCTGGATTTGGCACTATTGAAATTAGAGCACGTAAACCCTACCGAATTTTAGATCCGAAGCACTACCCAACAGATGAATTAATCTACATTGAGTCTATCGAAGTTGCAGCTATTAAAGACCCAATGCCTGCTGACGGACCATGTATTTTTACTGGAAAAGCTGCCATCTATTATGGAGAAGACGATTATTTTGATGATAAAGCAGGACACCTGTTGTTAAAAAATCAGCCTTTAGCTATTTGCGACAAAACTGCTGGAGCACTTGCCGGCTTGGGACGCGATGATATTTTTATTAGCGAATCTACCTTTCATTACGATGGTGGAGGGTGTTGTTAAACATCAAAATAAATTCATTTAAAAACACTGATAATGAAATTTAATCTTGTTTACATTTTTATTTTAATGACTTCACTATGTTTTTCTCAAGAAATAACAAAAGGAAAAATCGTTAAAGACAGGCAATTCCTTATTGACAAAGGCGAATTGACCGCTAATGATAATCAAGGAAATTTCATATCTATTCGTCCGCACACCATCAATGGTTCGTTAAGAAATTACTTTGTTGAGTTTTTTGAGAATGAAAATTTCACGGACAGAATAGAAATTGAAACAAAGGATGATACCGAAATCCTCAAAGTATTTTTACTTAATGACAAAGCCTACGTATTTATAAAAGAGAGAGAAAACAGATCTATTACTCTAAAACTAAATAGCGTAGACCTAGACACCAAGCAACAGTTTCAGCAAGTTATTTTTTCTGCCTCTAAAGATGAAAACGTTAATGTTTTTAGAGCGCTAAAAGACAGCTACAACATAAAATTGTTAACGGATTCTAGTTTAGTTTTAAGCTTTCCTGTGGTAGAAGACAAGGAACTTTATAACGTAGTTAAAATATTTTCTGAAGACCTAAAAGGAACAGCTGATTACAAAATTACAGCGGGCGAAACAAGCACCAGTAAAAACACCGTTTTTTTGAATACATTTCAAATTGACGGAAAAATCTATTCGCTATTTCAGGAAGAAAATAACGCGAATGAGAATTTTTATAAATTAGTAGAAACAGACAATGAAACTCAACGATTTTTAGAAATAAAAATTCCTGATGACACTTTTGAACTCGTAAATTCCAGAAGTCGCAACAAGCAAATGATTATTAGTGGCTTGTATTCAAAATACAAAAAAGGCGGTTTTTCAGGCTTTACATACTATAATATTGATCTCAACAAATTTCAATATACATCTAAACAAAGTCCTTTTTTAAATGAAAATGCGTCCCGCTTTTTTTCAGGATTATTTAAAGGAAACAGAAGTATTGACATTAAAGACATTTTTATTAATGATAATTTAGACACCTACATCGTTGCGCAGTTTTACATTTTAAGAAAAAATGTAGCTCCTGTAGGTATACCTATAGCTTCATTTACTTTTGCTGGTGTTACTGGCTTTATTACATTTAATCCTGTTAGCTCATCCTACAAAGTCTTTGACGATATTTTAATTGGTAAAATCAACAGCTCTGGCGAATTGCAATGGGACAATCTTTTACAGTTAAGACAGACCGAAAAGATTTCTTCAAAATCTAACAAAAGAGATTCTTCTACCTTTACATTTTTCTCTAATAACGAGATTAACATTCTCATTAATGGATCTATTGACGAGGACAAAGAAGAGTTAATTGTAAAACAGGATAAAAGACCTTCTAAAACCAATTTTTACAACATAACCGTAAATCCTCATGGTGGAATAACACCAAATATTTTGTTTTCTAACAAAGATTCTGAAACTATCTTCAGAACTGAAAACGCTGTAATGTCTGATAATATAATACACATATTAGGACAAGGAAATATGAGAAAGCAATTACTATTACTAAAAATTTAGTGTAATGGAAAAGTACTTAGACATCATAAAAAATTCTTATTCTGGATATTGGAATTATCTTAAGCACGAGCTTATTGACATAAACCATTGGGATAACTATTTCTACGGTCTTATTATCATTTCTATCTTAGTCTGGATACTAGAAATCGCTTTCCCATGGAGAAAGAACCAAGCCATTTTTAGAAAAGATTTTTGGCTGGATACTTTTTATATGTTCTTTAATTTTTTCTTATTAAATCTTATTGTCTTCATTGCTTTATCTAATACTGTTGCTGAATTTTTTAACGACTCCCTTGGACTCATTGGATTAAACATCAAGGACTTTGAATTATTTGATGTTGATAAATTACCTAAATGGTTAGGCTTATTTATCTTTTTTGTAGTTGCTGACTTTGTACAATGGAATACGCATAGATTACTTCACCGTTTTGATTGGCTTTGGAATTTCCATAAAGTGCATCACAGTGTAAAAGAAATGGGTTTTGCAGCACATTTGCGTTACCATTGGATGGAACCTGTGATGTACAAATCCTTACTCTATATTCCTATTGCTCTTATTGGTGGGTTTGATGCTCAAGATGTGGCTATTATTCACTTTTTCAACATTACTATTGGTCATCTTAACCATGCAAATTTGGGATGGAACTACGGCTTCTTTAAATACATTTTTAACAATCCGAAAATGCATATTTGGCACCATGCCAAAGCACTGCCAAAACATGTTAGGTATGGCGTTAATTTTGGACTAACCTTGAGTATTTGGGATTATATTTTTAAGACCGACTATATTCCGCATAGCGGAAAGGATATTACACTTGGATTTGAGGGCGATGAAAATTTTCCCAAACAATTTTTGGCCCAAGAACTATATCCATTAAACCTAAATGATAAAAAGAAATGAAAAATTCAGTCGGTATTTTGGTTATCCTAATGATGTTTTCAAGTTGTTTTTGTGCCAAAGGCCTTCCTATAAAACAAACTGAATATCAAGATCAAGAGCAAAACCAAAAAACTAGTGTTGACCATAACGCTTGGGATAAGTT
>JASBSE010000427.1 GCA_030149115.1 Winogradskyella sp.
CATGCTCGTTTATCTAAAGCTAGTGTAAGTAGAGTAATTATTGAGCGTACGCTTAAACTTGTAACCGTTACTATCACTACTGCTAGACCTGGTATTATTATCGGTAAAGGTGGTCAAGAGGTAGACAAGCTTAAAGAAGAGCTTAAGAAAATTACTGGTAAAGAAGTTCAATTGAACATCTTTGAAATTAAAAGACCTGAACTAGATGCACATTTAGTAGCAGCAAGTATCGCTCGTCAGATAGAAAGTCGTATTTCTTACAGAAGAGCAATCAAAATGGCTATCGCTGCAGCTATGCGTATGAATGCTGAAGGAATCAAGGTTCAAATTAGTGGTCGTTTAAACGGTGCTGAAATGGCACGTTCTGAACACTACAAAGAAGGACGTATTCCTTTATCTACATTTAGAGCAGATATAGATTATGCTCTTGTTGAAGCACATACTACTTATGGTAGATTAGGTGTAAAAGTGTGGATTATGAAAGGCGAAGTTTATGGAAAAAGAGAACTTTCTCCATTAGTAGGTCTTTCTAAGCAAAAAGGAAAAGGTGGACGTGGAGGAAACAAAAACCAACGTCGTAGAAAGTAATTTTTTAAAGAAAAGACAAAATGTTACAGCCTAAAAGAACAAAATTTCGTAAGCAGCAAAAAGGTCGTATGAAAGGTAATGCCGGAAGAGGTCATTTGTTATCAAATGGTACTTTTGGTATAAAATCTTTAGACTCGTCATTTATAACTGCACGTCAAATAGAAGCAGCGCGTATTGCCGCTACTCGTTATATGAAAAGAGAAGGGTCGTTATGGATTAAAATATTTCCAGACAAGCCTATTACAAAAAAGCCTCTTGAAGTACGTATGGGTAAAGGTAAAGGTGGTGTAGAATATTGGGCAGCCGTTGTAAAACCGGGTCGCGTATTATTTGAAATAAGTGGAGTGCCGTTAGAAACAGCTCAAGAAGCTTTGCGTTTAGCAGCACAAAAACTTCCAGTAAAAACTAAGTTTATCATTGCTAGAGATTACGAAGCATAATAAAAAGAAATTATGAAGCAATCAGAAATTAAACAGCTTTCAACAGCTGAGTTACAAGAGAAACTTAGTGAGACTAAAAAGAGTTATTCAGATCTAAAAATGGCTCACACAATATCTCCTTTAGATAACCCAATACAGTTACGTGCTGTAAGAAGAACTGTGGCTAGATTAGCAACAGAATTAACTAAAAGAGACGGACAATAATTGTATTCTGCTGAAAGATGGAAAAAAGAAATTTAAGAAAAGAACGTATAGGAGTAGTTACTAGTAACAAAATGGAGAAATCTATTGTTGTTTCAGAAGTAAAAAAAGTAAAACATCCTATGTATGGAAAGTTCGTGTTGAAAACAAAGAAATATGTGGCACACGATGAGAAAAACGACTGCAACGAAGGAGATACTGTAAAGATCATGGAAACAAGACCTATGAGTAAATCTAAGTGTTGGAGATTAGTAGAAATAATTGAAAGAGCGAAGTAATTATGGTACAACAAGAATCAAGATTAA
>JASBSE010000436.1 GCA_030149115.1 Winogradskyella sp.
GAGTCAAGTCTGGACTAACGATTCCCCAGGATTGTCCTTCATTTTCGGTAACGTGAACATGCTGAGAAAAAGTGTACAGTCGGTTTGGATTATGCTTTGAAAATATAATTTGAAAATTCAATTGAAAACGATACTTCATGCCTTCTGCACCATGACCCATAGGATTGTCTGGCCAAACATTGATTGCCCTTACGGTTCCTGTTTTATGATTCACTCGCGTTAAAAACCCATCATAGCTTCCGCCATAGACAATATCGTTATCCTCAGGATCTACAGCAATATGTGCCGATTCTCCTCCTGCAGTACTTTCCCAATCGTCTTCTGTAATAGCATAACCATCGGTACGATGCGGAATTCGTATAGTAGAATTATCCTGCTGAGCCACATAAATACGATACGGAAAGGTGTTATCTGTTGTTACTCTATAAAACTGTGATGTTGGTTGGTTGTGATAGGTACTCCAGGTCTCACCACCATCGTAGGTCACTTGTGCTCCACCATCGTCACCAATAATCATTCGGTCTGGATTTTCTGGAGCAATCCAAAGGTCATGATGGTCTCCATGAGGGGCGTTGTAGGTGTTAAAATTCTTGCCACCATCTGTGCTTTTATGATAGCGTACATTTAAGACATAAACTGTATTTACATCTTTTGTATCTGCATAAACTCTAGTGTAATACCAAGCACGCTGACGCAACTTTCTTTCATCATTAACTTGTGTCCAAGTTTTACCACCATCATCACTGCGATACAAACCACCTTGATCTTTATTTTCTACAATAGTCCAAAGACGTTGATTATTTATCGGTGATACTGTTATACCTATGATACCCAAAACACCTTCAGGAAAACCTTTATTAACTGAAATTTCAGTCCAAGTTTCTCCACTATCTGTACTTTTCCAAAGTGCTGAACCTTCACCACCAGAACTTAAGCTGTAAGGCGTACGCTGTACACGCCAGGTTGATGCATATAATATTCTAGGATTTGTAGGATCCATAATTAAATCTACAACCCCTGAATGTTCATTTGAAAACAAGGTTTTTTTCCATGTTTTTCCGCCATCTGTACTTTTATAAACTCCACGCTCTTGCGTTGGTTTGTAAATATTACCTAAAACACCAGCATAAACAATATTGTGATTGGTAGGATGAATTACTATACGAGGTACATGTCTACTTTGAGGTAAACCAGATGCTTGCCATGTTTTACCAGCATCTACACTTTTCCAAATACCATAACCAGAAGACACATTACCTCTTACTGTTTTTTCTCCTCCACCAACGTAAATAACATTTGGATCGCTTTTAGAAACAGCTATTGCCCCAATACTTCCGCCAAAATAACCGTCTGAGATATTTTCCCATTCACGTCCTCCGTCTTTAGTTTTCCAGATACCACCACCAGTTGCACCAAAATAATATAGGTTAGGTTGATTTGGAACACCTGTAACAGCAGCACTTCGTCCGCCTCTAAAGGGTCCGAGTAATCTATACTCTAAGGCTCCATAATCCGATTCTTGAAAATTTTGTGATTGAAGATTTAAGCAAAAAAATGGGAGTAATATTGCTAATAGATAGGAAGAAGATCGCATAAAAATTAGTAGTTGGTTATAAGAACACTAAAATTACGGATTTAAAATTATTCTACTTCTTTTGGGAGTAAATTTAACTTTACCTCTCTATGTAAGAAATAAACGGTAACAATGGTTGCTAAAATATCTGAAATAGGAAAGGACATCCAAACACCAAGTTCACCATAGAATCTTGGTAGAATAAAAATCAAAGGGATAAAGAAAATTCCTTGACGAAG
>JASBSE010000442.1 GCA_030149115.1 Winogradskyella sp.
CTTGTATATTTTAATAGAAATGAAGACAATTTCATAGATTTTGTAGACACAGGTAGTTTTGTTTATCAATATCAAAATGTGTCGGAATCTTTTACAGCAAGTGGTTTAGAGTTTGTGACTCAGGCTAAAATTGTTGAAGGATTAGAAGTTAACCTAAATGCCACTTATACATCTGTAGACGACGATTTAAGTTTGAGAATCCCAGAAATAAAAGTAAATACAAGAATAGATTATGCGCTATCAAAACAAACTCAGATGAGTTTATCTTACCAATATAATGACGAACGTGAGGATACTTTTTATAACAGCTCAACATTTGAAAATGAAATAGTGAATTTAGAATCTTACGGTTTATTAGACTTTTATGTAAGCCATTCAATATTAAAAAATAAACTATTGCTTTTTGCTAACGTTACCAATATTCTTAATGAAGATTATCAAGAATTATTTGGATATAGCACAAGAGGTCGAGGTGTTAACCTTGGATTTAATTTAAAATTGTAAGGAATAAAAAAAGCCGCTTTATAAAGCGGCTTTTTTGTTAGTTTATTCTATATACATTTCTTGTTCTAAAGATTGAAAGAATCGTTTGGTCTTAATTAATTCTGGACCTGGAACCAAATCATAAGTAAATCTGCCAGAATTAGCAATGTCTAGCAATGCAGCTTCTAATAAAGGTTCATTTGTATCTCCTAAAACACCAAAGGTACTTGGGTATTCCGTTAATTCGATATCTGGAGTTAATCCATCAGAAGGTACCAATTCATCATTTACATTGACAGAGTTAGCAACTAATGGTTGCATTGCGTAAAAATGCCCTGAGTTTCTACCTTCATAGCGAAGATCTGGTGAGTCATAAATTGTAATTGAAATCTGTGTTTTACCCACAGTATTTTCACCTATTACCACAACATCTATATATGGACTCAGACTATTTATAACCAACTCACTAGCAGAAGCCGTTCTTCTGTTAGTGGTTAAAATATAAACCTTGTTGAGATTTAAACTATTTATAGCACCACCACCTTCAATTGAGTTTGTAAAAAGATAGTCTGTGTTATTGTTAGATAGATTCTCATTATAAAATGCTTTAGAATATACCTGACCCGTAAACTGACCAGTAATCATACTTCCTAAATAAGCAGCAGTTTGTACAGATCCACCACCATTATATCTTAGGTCTAATACTAATTCAGTAACTCCATCTGCAGCGAAATCGGCAAAAACACCGTTTAGAGCATTGTTAAAGTTAGAATTAAACTGATTATACATTAAATATCCAACTTTTGTGTTGTCTTCAAGTGTAATGGTTTTGGCAATATGTATTGGGTTTTCAACATATTGAACTTTAGTTAAAGTTTCGCTTTCACCATTTAATGTCAGAGTGTCGTCTGCAACATCTGGTGTACCATTGTTGTTGTAATCTGCAAAATTTAATGTGTAAGTTTCTTGCGATAAGAGTTGCCCAAAATTAGATTCTGTTAGATTAATACCATCAACAGCTGTAAAAATCATATCGCGCTGTAAGCCTAAATCATCTGCTGGACTATCATTTAAAACCAATGTAATAGCACCAAAAACATTTGTGGTACTTCCCGGAACAAAATATAAATTGAATTCTAACCCATTACTTAAACTTATACCTTGTAGCTGGTTTTGTAAGTTAATGTAGTTATCTGTTATAATACTAAATCTATCAATAGTTTCGGGCTGATGTAATAAAGATTCAAATAAAGCTTCAGGAGATTCAAAATCTGCTAAATAGCTAGAATAGTCTTCGTTGGTACTAAATCTGTCATCAGCTAAATCAGGAATTTCAGATTTATAGAGATAGACAGCATTCATGCCCTTCCACACAAAGTCTTTAATGTCTGAGGAGGTAATAACATTATCGTCTAAATCTTCAAAACAACTGGTAAAGGTTGTAGTAATGGCCAATAAGAGTGCCAATAATTTTAAATTTTTCATCACTTTTCTTTTTAGATAGCTTTTTTACTTATGTCTGTAAAACTCTAAATTTACTTACATTATTATAAATAAAAAAACTTTGTAACAAAATGTAAAGTGTATCGTCGTAATTATGAAAGCAAGTAAAATTGATTTCAACAACCAATCAAAAAAGTAATGAAGCAGACAGATTTTGTAAGCTTAGTAATGCCATTTAAGGATAAAGTATTTCGTTTAGCCAAACGCTTATTGGTTTCGCGAGAAGAAGCTGAGGACGCTACACAAGAAATACTGTTGAAATTATGGAAGAATAAAGAGAAGATAGAAGACTATAAAAATGTTGAAGCCTTCTCTATGACAATGACAAAGAATTTTTGTTTGGACAGACTAAAATCTAAGCAAGCACAAAATTTAAAAATTGTTCATAGTAATTATACAGACAATAATTCGTCATTACAAAAACAAGTTGAAGCTAAAGATAGTGTAAACTGGGTATCTCGAATTATGGAAGATTTACCAGAGCAACAAAAAATAATTGTACAGCTAAGAGATATTGAGCAGTACGATTTTGCAGAGATAGCAAAAATGCTAGATATGAATGAAACCGCAGTGCGTGTTAATCTGTCTAGAGCAAGAAAAACAATAAGAGAAAAATTAACTAATACGCATAGACATGGTATTAAATAATATAGAAAAGTTAATAGAAAAGTATAACAATGCAGAGACAACACTAGCTGAAGAAACTCAACTAAGAGATTACTTTACAGGTAGTGATGTTGCACCTCATTTAGAACATTATAAGCCTATGTTTGTATACTTTTCTCAGGCACAGCAAGAGCAGTACACTAAAGACGTTCCATTAAAACCTAAGAGAACAAAAATGTATCAATGGATTTCTGTCGCAGCAGTTACGGTTCTTATGTTAGGTCTTATTATTCCACAGGTTCTTGGTCCTTCTCAAGAAGAGATAAGAAAAAAAGAATTAGCAATGGAAACTTATAATAAAACCATGGAAGCGCTCAGTTTAGTATCAATAGGAATGAACGAAGGTAAAGAACAACTTAATTCATTAAGCTTAGTTTCTGATAATCTTAATCAAGGTTTAGAAGAAGCGAGCAGGCTAAGCGAGTTTTCAAAAGCAACAAATAGAATATTTAAAAACAAGTAAAAACACACACAAAAATTAAAGAATTATGAAAAAAGTAATTGTAATAATCGCGCTAATTTTAGCACCAATGTTATCAGGTGCGCAGAGCATCTTTGATAAGTATGAAGACATGAAAGAAGTAACATCAATAGTTGTTACTCAAAAAGCTTTTAGAATGTTAGCCACTATAGATTTGGATGTAGACGATCCGGAAGCAAAAGAATTTATGGAAATGGTAAAAAAGATTACAGGACTAAAAGTATTTACTACAGGTGACGAAAAAATATCTGCAGATATGAAAGCTACAGTAAATAAATACCTTAAATCTTCTGCTCTTGAAGAGTTAATGCGTATTAAAGACGGAGACCAAACCGTTAAGTTTTATGTTAAAGAAGGAAAAGACGAAAATCACGTAAAAGAACTACTAATGTTTGTTTCTGGTTTAAAAGAAATTACAGAAGGGCAAGACATAGAAATTAATGGTAAAAAACGTGAGATAGAAACGGTTTTGTTGAGTTTAACAGGAGATATAGACCTAAGACAAGTGTCTAAAATTACAAGTCAAATGGATATTCCTGGTGGAGATCAGTTAAAAAAGGCTGATAAAAACAATAACGACTAATAGTTATGATACAATCAATCAAAAAATTAGCAGTAATGTTGGTTTTGGTTGTGGCTTACACAAGTTGCAACCAAGGGCCAACGTTGCAGACTTATTATGTAGATAATCAAATTAAGCCAGGTTTCTTATCTGTAGATGCACCTATTGGGTTGCTAAATATAGAAGAAGTTGAGTTGACAAAAGAACAAGAAGAGGCTTATAAATCTATAGATAAACTAAACATACTAGCTTACAGAATAGATAGTAACAACAAAGCAGAGTACGAGCTGGAGCTCGCAAATATTAAAACCATTCTTAAAAACCCTAAATACGAAGAGTTAATGCGAGGAGGCAATAGTGTAGATGGTCGTTTTAAAGTAATGTTTATAGGAGAGGTAGATAACGTTGATGAGCTCATCCTTTTTGGTAACTCTGACGACAAAGGTTTTATAGTTGCCAGAGTACTTGGAGACGATATGAATGCAGGAAAAATTATGTCGCTACAATCGGTATTAAAGGATATGGATTTTGAAAATGCAAACCTAAAAGGTATAGCAGACTTTATTAAATAAATAAACTGACAATATATTTATTTAAAATGTTAATTAGAATCGTCTTGAAGCTCGTCTTCAGGACGATTTTTTTTAGTATCATTTTTAAACCCGAACCAAAACGCAAAAACTAACAAGCCACTAAAAAGTGCAAACAGTAAAACTTTAATGATAAAATAATCCAGAACCTCAAACATTCCAGCAACAAAAAAACCAAGAGCAACTATGGTTACAAAAATCAGAGCTAAAGAATTTTTGTTTATAGGAAAGAGTTTCATATACCAGTATAATTGCTTGGTGATAT
>JASBSE010000444.1 GCA_030149115.1 Winogradskyella sp.
TTTTGCTCCTCAGGTTGGGCTCGAACCAACGACCCTCTGATTAACAGTCAGATGCTCTAACCAACTGAGCTACTGAGGAAGGTATTTTTTCGCTTTAGCGAGCGCAAATATAAATTATTTTTTAATCTCTGCAATATGAAATCTAAATTTTTTTATTGAGTAATTGCTTTAAAAATATCATTTCCGTTTGCAAATAGTACTAACGCTATTAAAATAAAGAAACCAACGATTTGTGCACGCTCTAAGAATTTCTCACTTGGTTTACGACCAGAGATCATTTCATACAGTAAAAACATTACGTGTCCTCCGTCTAATGCAGGTATTGGTAATAAATTAAGTATGGCTAGCATAATTGATAGGAAGGCTGTTAATCCCCAAAAATAAGGCCAACTCCATACAGGTGAAAATTGATCGTAAATAGCTTTAAAACCTCCTAAGCCTTTATAAGCTCCTGTGCTTGGGTTAAAAATGGCCATTAATTGGTCACCATAGTTACTTATGGTTTTAGTAAACTTTCGCCATCCTGCCCCAAAACTTTCACCAAAGCTGTACTCTTTTCTAAAAATATCATAATATCCTAATTCTTCAAATCGCTTAGGATTATTATAAGGTCTAATACCAAACTTACCGTCCTTATCAAGCTGAAGTTCCATGGTAGATTTGGTGTTGTCTTCATGCAGAATTTCGGCAGTTACGCTTGTGTTCTTTAAGTCTTTTACTATTCCTTTAAGTTGATCGTAATATTTTAATGGCTTTCCATTAATACTAGTAATAACATCTCCTTGTTTTAAACCTTTTCCTTTGTTTAAAGAAGAATCTGCAACTTTACCAACCATAAAAGGAATTCGGTACTCAAAATTAGTTTTTACACCACTTGCAGAATACTGTCCTAAAAAATCTTCCGGTAAATTAATAGTTTGTTTTTTACCATCTCTGTTTATTGTAATAGTCTGCGCCTTTATTAAATTATACCCTATATCAGAATCATTAATTATAGGTTCATCATTAATGGCAATTACCTTATCTCCGGTCTTAAAACCAAGGTCACTTAATAACGGGTTTTCTATAGAATAACCATCTTTTAAGCTATCTACCTTAACATCTGAATCTCCATACGTAAAAGATACAGCTACGTATATAACATAAGCCAAGATAAAGTTTACCGTAACACCACCAAGCATAATAATTAAACGTTGCCAAGCTGGTTTAGATCTAAATTCCCATGGTTTGGGTGGCTGTGCCATTTGTTCCTTATCCATGCTTTCATCAATCATTCCGGCTATTTTAACATAACCTCCTAAAGGCAACCAGCCAATACCGTACACGGTATCTCCTATTTTCTTTTTGAAAAGCGAATACTTTACATCAAAAAAGAGATAAAATTTTTCAACCTTAGTTTTAAAAAGCTTTGCTGGTATAAAGTGGCCCAACTCGTGTAACACGATAAGAAGGGATAAACTTAGTAAGAATTGGGATATCTTAATTACAAATTCCATGTAGTCATTTTCAAATTTCGATTGACAAAAGTAATGTTTTAAAGGCATTTAGAAAATAAATGTATTTCCAAACAGAATATTTTTAACAATGAATTATAAATCATACCGTTACAGTCGTATATTTCTGTTAAAAAAATTCACGAAAATTTACCTTAATCGTATCTTTGCAATTCATAATTTTTGAAGCTTAACTTATGTCTTTCCTCTCATTCTTTAAAGAGTATAAAAAGTTTGGAATATTCTTTTCAGTATTGTCTATTATCATTTTGGTAATAATTTATAATATTTTAAATGTTGATAAACCCTTACCCATCTACCAACCTGTAAATTTTGAAGCAAAACTGGTAGATAGCTCAATTCAGCACATAGAGAAATACCATACCGTTGCAGATTTTAAGTTAGTAAATCAAAATGGTGATACAATAACTCAAGACACCTACAAAGACAAAATTTATGTCGCTGATTTTTTCTTTACAACTTGCAGAACAATTTGTCCTATTATGACAGAAAATATGGTAACAGTGCAAGAAGAAATCCTTAAGTATGATGATGTTATGCTATTATCACATTCTGTAACTCCCGAAATTGATAGTGTTGCGCAACTAAAAAAATACGCTAAAGAAAAAGGTGTTAATGATAATGTCTGGAACTTAGTTACAGGAGACAAAAAACAAATCTATGATTTGGCAAGAAAATCTTATCTTGTAGTAGAAGATGATGGCATGGGTAATTATGGAATGGTACATACCGAAAATTTTGCCCTCATAGATAAAAAAAGACAAATTAGAGGAATTTACAATGGAATCAGCCAAGGTGGCATTGATTCTTTACTTCAGGATATTGAAATTCTGAAAAAAGAGTACACACAATAGTTTCTTAATTCTTTTTAAGGCTGAAATTTTTGCCTTATTTTTGCTTCTTTAAATTCAATCTAAATAAGGATAAGCTTGACACTTGCAGACTTAAAACGTGGCGAACAAGGTATCATCAAGGATGTATCTTCTATTCATATTCCATTAAAACTTCTAGAAATGGGATGTTTACCTGGTAATGCTGTAGAACTGGTACAAGTTGCTCCTTTTGCAGACCCAATGTATCTTAACATCAACGGTACACATTTGGCAATTAGAAAAGAAACTGCAATACACATCGTAATAGAAATAGTTAATGGGTAAGCAGATAAATGTTGCATTAATAGGAAATCCTAATACAGGTAAAACTTCTGTGTTTAACGCTTTAACCGGCTTAAACCAAAAAGTTGGTAACTATCCTGGTATAACAGTTGAAAAGAAAGAAGGTATCTGTAAGCTGCCTCGCGGAGTTAAAGCACACATTATAGATTTACCAGGAACTTATAGTCTAAATGCATCTTCTCTTGATGAAAATGTGGTCATTGAGTTACTGCTTAATAAGAATGATAAAGATTTCCCTGATGTTGCTGTTGTTGTAAGCGATGTAGAAAACCTTAAACGTAATCTATTACTATTCACACAAATAAAGGACTTAGAAATACCAAGCATATTGGTTATTAATATGTCTGATAGAATGGCTTACAAAGGAATTTCTCTAGATATTCCTTATTTAGAAAAGCAACTGAACACCAAAATTGCACTTGTAAGTACCAGAAAGAACCATGGAATTTCTGAACTAAAAGAATTAATAACCAATTATAAAGAGCTTTCAACTGAGCCTTGCATGAATGCCTCTTCGATAGACGAAGCCTATTTTAATAACCTTAGAAAAGCATTTCCAAATCAGTTGCTTTATAAGTTATGGTTAGTCATTACTCAAGATGTAAATTTTGGTAAAACAGATAGGAAAACTATTGAAGATGTTTCTAATTTTAAAACAAAAACCAATGCAGATTTAAAACGTCTGCAACAAAAAGAAACCATTAAACGGTATCAATTTATAAATGATACGCTAAAAAAAGGGCAAACTATTGACCTTAAATCTGCCAAAGATCTAAGAATTAAGTTCGATAGAATTTTGACGCACAAAGTTTGGGGTTATTTAATATTCGGAATCATATTGCTTACAATTTTTCAAGCAATTTATGATTGGTCTAGCGTGCCAATGGATTTTATAGACGAATCTTTTGCTTCCTTAGGCGAGTGGACAAAAAGTATTTTACCTGAAGGCGCTTTCACAAATTTGTTAGCCGAGGGCATAATACCAGGTTTGGGTGGTATCGTAATTTTCATACCTCAAATAGCCTTTTTATTCTTGTTTATTTCCATTTTAGAGGAAAGCGGTTATATGAGTCGCGTTGTATTTTTAATGGATCGAATAATGCGTCGCTTTGGACTCAGCGGAAAGAGTGTCGTACCTTTGATGTCAGGAACAGCATGTGCAATTCCTGCTATTATGGCAACACGTAATATTGAAAGTTGGAAAGAACGCCTTATTACTATCTTAGTAACACCTTTTACAACTTGTTCTGCAAGGCTGCCTGTTTATCTTATTATCATTTCATTGGTAATACCTGAAGGAAGAGTTTTAGGACTGAGTTATCAAGCATTGACACTAATGCTGTTGTATTTAATTGGTTTTGGGGCTGCTGTTGGGTCTGCCTGGATATTAAATAAGGTTTTAAAAATTAAAAGCAAAACATTCTTTGTGGTAGAAATGCCTAACTACAAAGTACCGCTCGTAAAAAACGTAGCGCTAACAGTACTGGAAAAGACAAAAGCTTTCATTTTTGGCGCTGGTAAAATCATCCTAGCAATATCAATTGTATTATGGTTTTTAGCCTCTTATGGGCCTGGCGAAAACTTCAATAATGCTGAACAAATTGTTACTGAACAATATGCTGCTAATAATCTTTCTGAAGATGAATTACAGCAAGAAATAGCATCTCACAAATTAGAACATTCCTTTATAGGTATCACAGGAAGAGCCATCGAACCAGCTATTAGACCATTAGGTTATGACTGGAAAATTGGTATCGCCATAGTATCATCTTTTGCTGCTCGCGAAGTTTTTGTGGGTACACTTGCAACCATTTACAGTGTTGGTAGCGATGAAGAAGAAACCATAAAAAACAGAATGGCTGGCGAAGTAAATCCAATTCTCGGCGGACCATTATTTAACTTTGCTTCAGGTATATCGTTACTGTTGTTTTATGCCTTTGCTATGCAATGTATGAGTACATTGGCCATTGTAAAACGTGAAACCAATTCTTGGAAATGGCCTTTATATCAACTTGTAGTAATGAGCGCTTTTGCCTATATTGTTGCATTGGCGGCATTTCAAATATTAAAATAGATGAACGACATTATCCAGAACATACTAGTCTTCTCAACATTACTTGTGGCTATAGGATTTTTGGTTAGAAAATTTATCTGGAGACCTAAAAAAGCATCTAGCAAGTCTTGTGGTTCTGATGGTTGTGGGTGTAATTAAAATTCAAGGTTTTTAGCAAATAATTCCTATTGAATGAAAAACTTAATTTTACTGTCTATCATTCTTTTCTTTTTTGTTGCTTGCTCGAAGCAAAAAATTCAATCTTTAAACAAAAGAGTCACCCAATTTCAAGTTTCAGAATGTAAGACTAATTGTGGCTTAGATTCTATTGGAGTAACAACAAATAAGGCTGATAAAAATTTAAACGTGAGGCTAGGTTATATAGTCAATTGCTCTTGGAGTAAAGCATTTTTTAAAAATATCACAGAAGTAAATGATACTCTAATTGTTGAACTTGATATACCTAGTGAAAATGGAGAATATCCTATTTCAGAATGTGATTGCTTTTACTATTTTAACTTTAAGATTATAAACTACGCCAAAACACCTAAAGCTATACGAGTAATTGATGTTTTCGAAAAGGATAAATTTTGGGATGAAATAAAAATTCCAAAAATTGAAGAAACATCAATTATTGATTTGGAGTAAAGCCCTAAAAGAGTGTAATAATTCTATTTTTCCAAAAAGCCTTCAGGAATAGCAAAGGTTGAAGCATCCACATCTACAAATTCAACATTACTAAGATTTGCAAAACCAATTTCTTTACCAAGCCCTTTTTCTTTTGTCCATTCGTAGTATTTCCAACTGTGTGGCACAGGAATACCATCAATAGTTTTGTAATGCTCATAACCAATAGCATGTGGATCCGCTTCTGCAGCTTCTAAAGATTTATTGGCCGTTACTATATAACCAGCGTAATCAATTAAGTTGGTTTCAGGATGACTGTAAATAACATACCAATCATCTGGTGCATCACCAACATCTCCTTTAAAAGATAAATGCTGCGCATTGTAAGCCACATCATTTAATTGCAATTGTCCTAAATCTTTTAAAACAGCACCATCATCACCAATTTTTGAAGGAAATAACAAGAAATACATCCAAGTGTAAGCATCAAATCGCGCGGCTTTCTCATTTTTTAAATCTGGTGAATGAAATACTTTTGCACCATCAAAATAGATTGCAGTTCCATCTTTTAATTCAATTTTTCCTTTAGTAGAATTAGTCAAAAATGTCATTCTACCATTCAGCCGTTCGTTTCCACCAAAGTTAATTACCATATCGAGTTCAATAGCATTGTGAGACAAGAATTCTGATTTCTTATGTGCTTCTTCAGTTTTATCCAACCAAGTCAACTCTTTTCTAGTTTCGACTGTTTCAGTTTGAGTTTCGACAATTTCCTTTTTTTCTGAAGTTTCATTCTTACAACTTACAACACTCAATAAAACAAAGGATAAAAATGGTAATAGTTTCTTTTTCATAACATTTCAATTAAAGCCTAAAGTATATCACAAGAAACAATTAAAAGCATAGTCAACTTATTTTAGGAAAACTTTAATACATTAAGAATCTCTTGCAAATCAAATTATTTTATTAAAATGACGTACCTCAATATTCACTTATCTAAAATTCATTAACTTTGTTATCGTGAGTAAATTGATTGCCATAGTATTATCAGGAATTGTACTTATCCAAAGTTTTCAGATAAGTATAGATGATATTATGCAATTAGATGAACT